>JAKORR010000947.1 GCA_029777735.1 Armatimonadota bacterium
CCTCCGGGTTATCCACGTTGATCCAGGTGAACTCAATCACCAGTTCGGTTAGGTGCTGTGCGCCAGAGTATGCGGCGTTGATGTGCAGCCGCTCCTCGACGATGTTCGCCGTCAGCAGCAGCCCCTCAGCGTCCATCTGCGCCCGGATAGTCTCCAATACCGCGGCGCTGGACACGTAGTTGAAACGCCCGCCCTTCGTTTGCGCGCCATCCCTTCGCAGGTAGGGGATAGCGGCTTGGACACGGGCTAGTTTTTTCCATAGCGTCAGGGGTGTGTCTGCCATCATGCGCCCTCCTCTTCATTCACGTCGGTTAGGCCGAGGGCCTGCGCCAGTAGCAGGCACAGACCCTCCAACTCGTCGGCGTTCGGGGCATAGGCCATTCCGCCGATCCGCACCGCCTCCGCGTAGTCAGCCAGTGTCCCCCGAACCTCCTCCACTAATCCCCATCGGTCCCACTTGATATTCTCCACCTACCGCACCCCCCTATGCAGCAGTTCGAGGCCCTCGTTGCGGGCCTCCTCGCGCGCCTCGGCCAGATCGTCTGCGTTCTCCGCGGCCTGCCGACGCCGTACCTCGGCCCGATAGTCTTGCTGGGCCGCCTCTTGCAGAGAGGCGACCAGCAGGTTCCGCTCAGCCGCCAAGTCACAATAGCGGCTAACGAACGTGCGCAACAGTTCGGCAGCCTCACGCAGTCCCGCTGATTGTAGGTCCTGGCGCAGAACCTCCATCGCGCCCGCGGGACACTTCTGCAACATGTTAATGTCACGCAGGTGTTTGGCCGTCTGTTCGACTTCGCTAATGTCCATCGTGGTACCCTCCTAATCGCTGGTATCCCAGTTCTCTTTCCAGAGGCGCAACCCGTCGGCGTCTTCACGCCACCATCCCGTCCCCCACGGTGGCCGCGCGTCTTCCGCCACTTCCCGCAGCCGCACATAGCGGTTGAATTCCAGGTCCGCTATACGCTTCCCCTCGATGGCACCTCTGCGGATACCCTGCTCGACCTCCACAACCTGCACCATCGTGGTACCCTCCTCAGCGCTTGGCCTGCTTGCGTTCCACTACCCGGTCGATGGCCGCCTGGATCAGGCGCACCTCCGCCGGAGTGACCTCTACCTCGCCGTGTTCGCGCTTCCACATCCACGTCGGCCCATACTTGCCCAACTCGTCGGCGACCTCCTGCAGCGTCACCCCCTTCTCCAACCGATATGCCCGCAAGTCCTCGTTCATCATGCTCTCCTCCTCTGTGTGTTCCGGGACCTGGGCCGCCCCCCCCCGGCCCGCCTACGCCATCACGTACTGCCGGATCCCCCAGCCGCGCTCAACTGCCCGCTCATACAGCTCGTCGAGCGTGAGCGCCCCTGCCTCCACCTGCCGAGCCTCGGCCCGATACACCCGCGCCCGGACGCACCGGGCGCCCGCCACACGAACGCGCCGATGAACCCAGTACTGCCCTCCCGAGCGCTCAACGAACACCTCTGCCCACTCTCCCAGGGGCTCCTCCGCGATCAGTTCGTACGCCGCCCGCTTCGCCATCCGACTCGCCTCCTGCTTCGCCATCCGACTCGCCTCCTGCTTCGCCTGTTGCACGTCGGCACGGTCCGGGCCTCCGACGCGTTGCCGGAGGCCCGACCCCTGCCGACGCCCTACGCCTGCACGATCTGCCCGGCGTCGATGAGGACCAGCTCGCCCCAGCCCGGCTCCATCGTGTCGAGACCGTTCTGCCGAACCAGTATGCTGTTAGCGTCGATGACCCGAACCACGCTGGCCGAGTGCTCGCGCGCGCCGTCTGCGTAGTGCTGAGTGAAGATCACCAGGTCGCCAGTCTTCGGGGTCTCTGTCTGCTTCATCTCTCGTCGCCTCCCTGCGTCTGCCTGTTTTCTGCTGACGGTTTCATTATGTTGTTTTCCCTCGCGTCGAGTGTAGCATACCACATCTGCCCTCCCCTTGTCAAGCGTTTTCCTATATCGGTTTTCCCCCGGTTTTCGCCTCCCTGCACCATTGTCCTCTCTTCGTCGCCCGCCCCGTGTAACGCCTCGTCAGTTTCCCCCACCGTGTTCCCCTCGTGTCGAGGGTATCATACCACACCCGCGGGACCGTGTCAAGCGTTTCCGCAAACTGTTTTTCCTGTCGCCTCGCGCTGCTTATCCTGCCGCCCACCAACGCAAACGGGCCGAGACTCGATGACAGTCCCGGCCCGTGATACCGCCCG
>JAKORR010000948.1 GCA_029777735.1 Armatimonadota bacterium
CACAGATCGGCGGGTGTCAAGCAAACCCGGGAACATTCCCGAGGATTCACAGTGGGCGACGATCGTGGTGCCTAGCATACTTGCTGACTGTTGTAGCACAGAAGCGCTCGCTCGTGTGCATGGGCAAGCGGCGGGCGACTGCGTGGGCCCGAAGGGTGGACGTCAGTCGTTGGGATTGACGGTCCACAGGTTCGGGACCAGTGTGTTTTCGTAGCGATACCACTTGGCGTGGCCGTCGAAGAAGGCATAGTTGGAGCCGTCGTTGTGGCGAGTGAAGGCGCCAGCTGTGTAGTTGGATTGACCTTCCCAGTTACGCGAGCAAACGCGGTGTGCGTTGCCACCTTCTGCGAGCCAGATGGTACTGGCGGGCGCCTGAATGCTGGCAAGTTTCACGCAGGTGTTGCTGCCGTGGTAGCTATAGTTGCCACCGATGTTGCGATCGCAGTTCATGCTGTAGGATAGCCAGCTTGAGCCGCCATCCGAAGGGCACTTGTAGATATTGGTGTTCTTGATATAGGGCTCGAGAGCCGTGTACCAGTTGATGCGTAGGGTCCAGTCGGGGGCGACGTCGTAGTACCGCAAAACAAGTAATTCGTCGTAGTCCTGAGTGTACATCTGGGTCGCTAGGCCAAGCTGCTTGAGGTTAGATAGGCAGCTAGTCTGACGGGCTTTCTCGCGGGCACGGGCGAAGACGGGGAAGAGAATCGCAGCAAGGATCGCGATAATCGCGATCACGACGAGGAGCTCGATAAGCGTAAAGCCTTTGCGCATCATCGTCGCCTCCCCTATAATAGGATTGTCAAGCTACAAAAAAATTATAGCGCAGGACCAGGGAGGTGTCAACCGCGGAGGGTAAGAGAAAGGAGGGCCTACCCGCGGAGGGAGTTGTGGTGAGGGGCGGGCACGAGAGGAGGAAAGAAGCACCCGCTCGCCTCTGCGCGATGATTTTTCACCGCCTTGGACTACAAGCCAAAACTGGCACAGGCACGGTCCTGAAGTCCGTGGGGCGGGCCTAGGACCGTGCCTGCAAGGTAAAATCCTCACACCCGTGGACGCGTAGGAGGGGCACGGGACGGGAGGGCTTACTTGGTCGGGTTCATAAGTGTTCCGATCCGCGACAGCATGTCGCGGTCGCCAAGCCACTTGACGTGGCCGTCAGCGAAGCCGATGTTGGAGCCGCCGTTGTGGCGACCGTAGCTGTCGGGGGATGGCTGGCCAGTGGCGGCGTCTATGCCATTAAGGCTTCCGTCCTGCCAGCCCAGGGATTGCGAGTCGCAGCACACGTTGGCGAAGACGAAGGTCCCCGAGACGCCACACATGTGGGCGCCATCACCCATCATCAGGGTCTCGGCGGGCATGGTGACAGCAGCCAGCCTCAGGCCGCTAAGGCCTACGTTGCCCTCATAGAACATGCGCTCGTTCCAAGAGTAGCCTATGCTTGCGGGCCCGGGGAAGATGTATTTGGGACTGGTGGAGCCAGAGGCGTACTGGTCCCAGCCGTCCGGGAGGCCAGAGATGCGGGGCGGACTGTTGCCGGAGGGACAGCAGTAGAGCTGCGTGTTCTTTACGTAGGGGAAGATGGCCGCGGGCGGGGCGAGAGGGCGAGTATTGGCAGGCTGGTTGCGGTTCCACACAGGGAACTTCTCGTCGTAGTCCTGAACGTACATCAGTATGCCGAGA
>JAKORR010000949.1 GCA_029777735.1 Armatimonadota bacterium
CATCTGGCGGGCTTCGGCGAACCCCAGCGCGTGCGGGTTCTGAGCGTAATGGCCACGGCCTGTGCCTACGACCGATCAAGCGACTGCGCAGACGCCGCTTCGCCGCCGAACCGCGCCGGAGACCTGGCTGTCTTGAACTACACAGGGCCACTAAGGGCGCGGCTAGATGGCGACTGTGTGCAACTCGAAGCGCAGGTCACCAGCCTTGCCTCAAGCCCCGTGGACACGCTGGTAAGGGTTACCGCATCGCGCGGCCGGGTGCGCCCCGCAACCCGTGCCCTGACCCTGGTGCCAGGCGCTAAAGCTACCCTGACCTGGAGCTGGATGGACGGCTGTTCGGTCACCGGACCGGTCAGCATTGGCCTGGACCTGCGGGCAACGTGTGGCTCTGAGATTGCTTCAACGTACTTGAAGCAATCTATTGAGGTGTGCAGCCCAGAACCTGCTCAATTGACCTTGGTAGAGCCTAAGACATCCCGCTCGGGGAGTTCGTGGAAGATAACGGTCAACGTTGCTAATATTTCAGACAGTGCACTTCAGGCCCGTGTGAGGGCCTTTGTGATTCAGGCCGCTTGGCCCTGCGAAGATCAGGTCGTGTGCCTTGCCCCTGGCGAGGAGCGAGAGATCGCCTGGATCGTGCCCCCCGAAGCGGCACGCAGGCATCAAGGCCTGACCAACGTACTCATCTACGCCCCGGGCCTTGCAGCCTGGGCCAAGACAGACCTCGTGTTGGACTTTCCTGGAGGTGCGAACCTTGCCTCTATGCCTTAGCCTGTTGATAACGGTCCTTGCTCAAGTCGCGCCCGAGGTAGAGACAACGGCCAAGCGCAGCGTCTTGTTGCTGCGGCAGAGCGGCGGAGTAGCAGTGGCCTACGAGTACGCTCTACCGCTCTCTGCGGGAGCCCAAGAGATCGCCTGGCGACCAGAGATTGCGGGGCTCAAGCGCGAGGAGGCCAAGCTTTCGATCTGGCCAATCGGGGCGGCTGAGGTCAGCGGCGCCGTGATCGACGCCGTGCACGTGTGGTGGGCCCTGGCTGCGCCGGCGGATTGTGTGGTCCGCCTCTCCGTGACTGTGCCTTTCGCCGATGTGGTGTGGTCTATCCAGGCCAAGGGCTACCTCGAGAGCAGCACGCTGCGCTGGCGCCCGTTCGTCACGGTGGAGCACAAGGGCTCCGTGCCTGTAAGCTTTGACGAAGCCCTTGTAGAGGCGGGAACGTCCAGCGGGCAGCCCGTAAGCCTTGGCCCGCTCACCCTTGAGCCCGGCAAAAAGCAACAAAGGCCCCTGGAGCAGACCTATGAACTGGCCACCCGGGAGGTGTGCCGCTTTCAGACAGGATGGGACCAGGTGCACCGTGTCCTCGTGCTCGATGCAGCCGAAGCGGCTGCGACGTTGGGACGCTGGAAGATGCAGCAGTTGCTACTCGCGCGCGATGCCGAACCGCCAGTGACAGCCTCCGTATCGCTCAAGCCTGACCGGGGCGCCGAGGTCGACCTGGGGACCACAGAGAGCGTAGTGGTACGTCGTAAGCTGTTGGACGAGCGCCGTGAGAACCTGGACTACGATCGCTTCGGGCGGGTACAGGGCCTAGACACGGTCGAGGAGGTCCTGGTAGAGGCCGCCAACTATGGAGAGGAACTGGTGGAGCTTCAGATCGTCGAGGACTTGCCCTCGGTCTGGGAGATCAAGGTTTACCCGACGGCGGAGAAGCCGTGGGCCGACTGCGCCATGCTTCGGCTCGACCTGGCGCCAGGTGAGACAGCTACGCAGCGGTACCTGATCGTCAAGCACAGTGGTACCCGGATACCGCAAAAGGGCGAGTGAGGCGGAGGAGGGCATCTCCCGAAAGTCGTCAGGGGGCGTCGAGGCGCCGTCGCTCGACATGCAAGCTTTTAAGCACTCCAAGAGCTGGCACTCCATCTATCCACCCACGCAGGTCCGACCGTCCAGCCAAATCGTACCGCTCGACCCAGACGACGCGCCGCCCACCGATGACGGTGGCGATCTCGCTGAGATTGGCCAAAGGCGACCTCTCCGTAGCCACGCGTTCAAGTACCCCCGCCTGGTTGCCGATGTTTTCGGCATCCACGATGACCCCTCCCTCGGCCGGTCGGGCCCGGGCCACGGCGAAACAGGCTTTCAGTGTGGGCCAGATAGGCTTGAGAGGGACGCCCTGGGCGCTCAACTGGAAGTCCCTCGCGATCCAAATCTTCTCACCTGTCCGCGGAAGAACCGAAGCCCCAAAAAAGAAAGTGGCGCTGAGGTGCTCGGTGCCAAGGGTAAACAGGTGTAAGGCCGGCACCGGCGCAAGAGTCGCGGCCGCGCCCTCGGCGGAGCTGGCTCGCCAGACTAGCTGAATGAACTCTTGTGGGCTGCCGACCCAGCCGGTCAATTCCCGGGCAAAGCTAAGATCGCTGGGCGCCACGTAGAGCTTCCCCCCCGACGCCAGCAGCACAGCCGCCCCCCCTGGCGCCCAGGCGGCGGCCGTGGCGCGGAGGTCCAGCGACGGCCCAGGTCCTACCGGGGTCCATAGTTCGACCCGAGGGGCCAGGTTGAGCCAGCTATCGCCCGCGGGATTCGCCCACAGCAAGCGGGGCAGATCTACAGGCCGCGCCTGCGCGCCCGTCAGTGGCGCTATCACCGACCCCAGGGCATCTGCATAGGCCACGTCCTCCGACGACGCAACAGGATAGAGCCTGCCCGGCGTCGTGCCCGCAGGGCGCTCCAGCAAGCAGAAAGTTTGCCCCGTTCCAAGGTCCAGTCGCCACACCATACCCCAATTCCCATCGGGCAGAGGCCTCGGGGCGCAAAAGACTAGGTTGCTGGGAAGGGGCCAGAGGAGGCTTCCGCCTTGGCCCAGGACCTGCGGCGGCGTCAGGGACGTCTTGGCGC
>JAKORR010000950.1 GCA_029777735.1 Armatimonadota bacterium
CAGCACGCGCGCCAGCGTGTTCCAGAAGGTGGACTTGCCATTGCGGCCATCGCCGTAGGCGATGATCATGACTTCCCAGAAGACCTGGCCCACGCACACCACGCCCGCGACGCGCTGGACGTACCGGATCAACTCCGTGTCATGGCCAAAGAAGGTATTGAGGGCGTCGAGCCAGAGCTTCTTTCCTTTTTCGCTAGGCGAGGCGGCCGTTACGTGGGTGATGAAATCCTCTGGATTGTGCGCTTGCGCGCCTGAGAGGCCGCGGCGGAGATCGTAGGTGGCGGCAGGCGTACACAGAAGGTACCAATCCTTGTCCAGGAGCGCGGGGTCGATCTCCAGCACAGGCCTGGCCTCGCGCAGAGTGGCGGTAACGTTCTTGGATTCCCGACGCTGCAGGGCGAAAGCGCGGTAGGATATGGCGGCTGTGTAGAGCTCATACGCGTCAAGCTGCTCATCATTGAGCACGGCCGTCGCTTTCTTCTTCGGATTCTTGGCCATAAGCTCAGCCGCCCCGGTGTCCTCGTAGGCGCCAACGTGGTCCTGGATGTCCTGTTGGGCCTCCGCCAATTGCAGATCCGTCAGCGCGTGCGCGACATGCTGAGCGCCTGGCTTTGTTTCGCGCCAGTAGGTGCCGTTGTAATGGATGTAGTCGGTGGCCGGAGAGTATCGGAGTTCCCCACGAAAGACTTCACCGAGCATGCGTGCCTGGCCGACGTCCGTGTAGTCTTCGGGCTTGTACAGATATTTATCGGCGTTGTACTCGTCCGGCGGCACATAGCCCTCCTGCTGCGAGATCCTGTCGTAGAAGCCCTGTGCGCTGCGCCAGATCGTGGCGAGTTCCGCGTCCTCCAGCGGCGGCTCGCACTTCTCAGCCTCCTCCAGGAAGGCGTTGTACGCCTTTTCGGTATCCCCGTAGCGCTTGATCACGCGCCCGGCAAAGTACGACAGGGTGGCGTTCCGGCTGCCTTCGTGGATCGTGCGCGTATAGGCCGGGGCCACAGCTTCCGCGAAATCACCTTCTGTATCCGAGTAGTAAAGGTCCAGGCATTCGTTCAGGCTGAGTGTCCCGGGATAGAACGCGACCTTGGGGTCGGGCGTGCC
>JAKORR010000951.1 GCA_029777735.1 Armatimonadota bacterium
GGTTCACACCCGAACTCACCGTGGCCGAGACAATTGGGCGCCAGTGCGGCAACGTGCCGCTCATCTTGGCCGGCGGAGAAACGCCCTCCACAGACCCCGCCTTCAACTGGATGATGCGGACGCGACTGGGCGTGTGTCTGGTTCACGAGTTGCGGGTGTGGGACTGGCAGCCGAAGTTTCACTACGATACCTACGGCAAGCTGTTCGAGTTCGGCTACGGCGATAAGGACTGCAGGGTGTACAATTACTGGGACGAGGGATTTCCGCTGCGGATCGAGGGCTGCGATGCCCGTGGAATTGTGATGGTGCGGGGTAAGCGGGCCCTTGTCGTGGTGACCGACTATGGCGAGGGGGGCGTATGTCGCCTGGTACTGGACCTAAAGGCCCTGGGCCTGCCTGAGACCGTGAAGCCCACCGACTTCGAGTCCGGGCAGGCACTAGAGTCTGAGGCACCAGGCCAGATGGCCTTCGATCTGAAAAAGCACGACTTTAGGGCGGTGCTGTTCGAGTAGGGTGCTCCGCTAGACCACCGGCGGCACGTCTCAAATGCTCTGATAGCTGTGCGGGCGTGGCAGGTGACTGCGCCGGCGCGTCGAAATCCTGGGCGTCATGTCGGAGGCAATAGACAAGCCGTGCCCCTTCCGCTACGCGTACAAGGGGCGCACCTTCTGCATAGCTGCGATCCGCGAGCGGCGGTTCACTACGACCCACGTCGCACCCATTACGTGCGGCGAGTGTGGTGTCCCGGCAATCTTGGCAGAGCATCCCTGCGCGCACCTGGATATCGGCGTCGAGGTGGATGAGTACGGTCCGCGCGCGGAGGTCTGCTTCATCTTCACAGCCTGCCTGGCGAAGGTACAAGAACTATCGGACGTGGCCGGCTGTCTGCCGGGCGAGTGCGCCTTGTGGGCAGCGGCTGACCAGACAAGATGGGAGGATTTGCGCACTCAGGCAATGCAACACCATCGTGCACTTGAAGACAGGGAGGGAACAGGTCAATGAGGATGCCCGTTGTGTTTCCGGTACCCAAGCGGATCGAAGGAGGCGATAACCCGGTGGTTCTGGCGAAGTCTGGGGAACCACTGTGGATCTTCACCGGGTCGCCGGAGCTGGCAGTAGCAGCCGAGTATGTGGCACGCCGCGCTGAGGCGTTAGGGTTTGGGGTGCAGGCGGCTCCCAACGCCTCGGGGGCGGCTGTGGCCCTGGCAGTGGACTCGATGCCCCTGCCGAAGGGTACACGTAACGCCGATCAGGCCTACAGGCTCGCGGCAGAGGGGGGACGCGTGGTGGCAACCGGTGCTTCCCCCGCCGGTGCCCTGTGGTCGGCGCAGACCATCGCGAAGCTGTTACAGGTAACGCCTGACGGCTCCCTGACTGTGCCGAACGTACACGTGATCGACTGGCCCGACATGGCCTACCGCGGCCTGTTCTGCGAATCTCGGTGGGGCCCTGACCTGATGTCTCTGCAGGACTGGCAGGATGCCATCGACTACCTGGTGGACCTGAAGTACAACGTGCTGACAGTCGGCGTGTACAACTGCTGGCCGATCCAGTATTACGGCCGGGTTTCCGAGTGGCTGATGGTGCCGATCCAAGGACTGCCTGTCCTCAAGTCACCTCAACGTGTGGACTACTACTCGCCCACGGCCCAAGACTGGGTCAGCAAGGAATACCTGCCACGGATGTTCGAGGAGGACTTCTTCGGGGACCTAGTGGCCTATGGAGCCAAAAGGAACATGGTAGTGCGCCCGCACTTCAATACCCCGGGCCATAACTCCCTGATCCCGCGCTTGATCCCTGAAATCTCGGCTCTCGATGAGAACGGTCGCCCTACAGGCTACGGCTTCTGCATCCACAACCCACGCACCTACGAAGTGATGTTCGCCATCGTGGACGAGATTTGCGGGCGGTATCTGCTGCCCAACGGCGTACGTTCGTACCACATTGCGGGCGACGAAGTATACCCGCTGCGGGGTATGAACCCCGACCGGCCCAGGGAAGTGCTCAGCCCTTGGTGCCGCTGTCCCCAGTGCCGCGAGCACACCGAAGGCGAACTATACGTCGAGTATATCGTGCGGCTGACATCTCACCTGCGCGAGTTGGGTATCGAGCACATCAGCATGTGGTACGACCAACTAGTGCGTGGCGGGCAACTCAACGAGGAGCTGGTAGCGCGGTTGGAGCAGGCAGGCGTCAGCGACGCGCTGATTCTGCATTGGTGGACCTACTGGGACTTCTTCGACACGACGCACCCCGAATTTGGCTTTCGGCGGTGGGTCACACCCATGACCGGATATTTCTATCAGACCACCTATCGCGGCCAACTCCGCAACATCTACTTGTCCTGCCGCAAGGGCGAGGAGGAGAGTTGCGAAGGCAACGAGGCCTATGGGCTGTTCGACCGCTCCTTCGACCGGCATTTTGTCGAGCTAGGCGAGATGGCGTGGAACAGCTCTGTGGGTCGCACACCCGAGGAGTTCATTCAGCTTTACGCCCAGGAAGTCTTCGGTGACGACTGGATACGCGGCCTTGATGCTCTGCGAATCTTTGGCACATTGGTTGACAGCTTGGCGGCGCACCACCTCACATACAGCATGTACCGCTATAGCCACGACTACGCGCAGAGTGCCGAACAGTGCACGGCGCGGGACAACTACCCGCAGTACACGGTGACGCGCCTGGCCCAGGCGCCACCGTGGAACGCCGAGGGGCCCTTTGGAGCGCTGTCGGCGGAGGCTAAGCTAGCGCGGGCGAAGTTCGCCGAGGCGCGGTGGCGGCGCGCGGAGTTACGGGACCTCTACCTAATCGAGTGTGACCGCCTGGCCGTCATGGCAGACGCCCTGACGACTTGCATCAGTCTCGTGCGCAACTACGAGCGTGCCTGCGCAGGGAACATGCGCCCAGATGTACTGGCGCGCGAGGGCGAGTTGCTGACCGCGGGCAGCGCCTCACTGGCCGGTGTGGCCGAGCGGTTCGACGATGTCATGGCTCGTGCAGAGGAACAGAAGGATGCCTACTTGGTGCCACACTTTCTGCGCGAGATGAGCCTGTTGCGGGCCTTTGTTGTCAACCTGCGGGCAAGCTTCGATACGCTGGCGCAGGAGGCCCGTGAGGGCGACTTGAAGCGGCTCCCCGAACTGGCGGTGCTGAAGATCTCTGAGGTACAATTCCCAGACTGAACATGTCATCTGCTGTAACAATTGCGCTATTGCTGCTCGGAAGTGCGCGTCCGACCGCGGCGGCATTGTCTCTGGCGCCCTACGAGCCGGAGAAGGGCTGCTATATCGGGGCCTATATCGAGCTGGACCCCAAGGTGTGTGATGATGTGGGGGTCTTTGAAGCCCTTGTTGGCAAGAAGCATGCCACGTACTTCCGGTACGTCGGCTATGGGCGCCCCTTCCCTTTCGAGTGGGTGAGGAAACTTCGGGACGCGGGGTATGTACCGCATATTGCTTGGGAGCCCAACGATGGTCTTGACGTTGTGCGCGACGACGAGTACCTGCGCGGGTGGGCTCAAGCAGCCCGACACGCCCAGTGTCCAATCTTCCTGCGCTATGCCTCCGAGATGAACGGGAACTGGCAGGCCTGGTCGGGCAACCCGGCGCTGTACATCGAGAAGTGGCGCATGGTGGCACGCGTCATGCGGGAGATCGCGCCCAACGTAGCGTTGGTGTGGTGCCCCTTTGCCCTTCCTCAGCGCAATATACCAGAGTACTACCCAGAAGA
>JAKORR010000952.1 GCA_029777735.1 Armatimonadota bacterium
CCCCCGCCGCAAGCTTCTGACGCAACGGCCGCCTTCGCTGTCTTTACCAATACCTGCCGCGCACGACCACGGCCAGCCCTACCGCGCCGGGTGCTGCGGCGTCCACGTCCACGCGCAGCACCTGCCCGTCCTGCGCCCTGCGGTTGGTATCTGGCACGCCGCTTGCCGCCATGCTGTAATCCGCCGCCGCGCTGTCTATCTCTGGGCGCAATCCTTGCTCATTGAACACACTCGCTGGCTCCGCACCCGCGTCCCCAACGTGCACATCCACCACCGTGCTCTCCGCGCTCCCGGTATCCGCGAGCATGATCCGCACATCCTCGATCCAGAAGTTGCGGTCCAGCACGGTGTACCCTACCACCCCCACGCTCACGGCCCCTGCCACGCTGAAGGCCAGTCGAGCGGGCCGCAGACCCCACACTCGCAGATCAGCAAAATCGCCCAAACTTATACCGTCCCACGCCACCTTCCCCAGCAGCAGCTTACCAGCCCCAGGCTGCACTGTGCTCTTCTTGTACGGGCTGCCCAAATCCCCCGAGTCGATGTACACGTAGTAGACACCCGCCACGTCCTCGGCGCCAAAGGCGACGCTTGCCCCACCGGTGAACAGAGCGCCCTGTGCATATGCCTGCCCGACGCCGATATTGACTGCCTTCCCATCGATCGCGCACACCATTCCCGCGGTCACGCCTTCCAGCAGGCCGGCGGCGCTTCGGTCCTCAATCTCCGCCTGCAGCCCATCAAAGGCGGCGTTCATCTGTGCCGGATCGGCCAGATCGCCTACGTGGAGTCTAGGTTTGTTCGGAAAAGCTTGGTATGTCATCCTCCGCCCCCTGTCTACGTGACGCCTCGTGCCGTCGGGCCGCGGCCTCTTGCTTTGCCTTTGTCATCGTCGTCATCACCCGCGCGTGCGCCCGCGCCCCCAGAACACGTGGCCCCAGCGTCCCGCTCCCCATCTCCCCCTTCGGTGCGAGGGTCGCGTCTGGTGACGCGCAGGGCCCCAGTCCCTCACGCCCCAGGCCCCGAGGCCCCAGATCATCGCCCCTTCCAGTGCCGGGCCAGGTTGCTGCGTGCCTTCCACGCCGGTCGCCTGCTGTCGGGCGTACGTGGTCCCGAGACTGCCTGCTGCCTGCCGCACGGCCCCTCGCAGCCCCTGAGTCGCGCGGGCCGCTTCCCTCACCCATACCACCTAACCCACCTCCCTCACGCGCGGTCTCACGCGGAACCGCATCACGTTGCTCGCCCGCGACACCTCGCTCCCTTGGGAGACCACTAGCTGAACGCGAAAGGAGCCAGCCCGCGCCGTCACTGCCCCAGGCACCACCCACCGCGCCTCTCCTCGGCTCGCGTCGGCCGCGGGCTCGACGTCCGGCGCCTTCTCCAGGGCGAAGGGCGATCCATCCACGGCCTCCGCCAGCAGTTGCACATCGTAGTCTGTCAGGTCCACCGGCTCTCCCTGGTGGTACATGACAAACACCACTGCTGCTCCCTCATCGCCCTCGAACAACTCGTAGGCGCCCTGCACGGGGTCTAGGTCTCTGGGGGCGGCAATCAGCCGCCCGTGCAGCGGCAGGGTCTCCTCGCTGGTGAGCAGACCCATGAAGAGCACCGACATCCCGACACCTCCTGTTGAGAATCCTCTTGCGCAGGGTAGTGGCTTCTCGCTGTGGTCCCTTTCTCGCCGGCAGCCCACTCCCCGACGTCCCCAATCACGCCCTTCCGCGTGCTTCCCCAGCCAAGGGAGCTTCGGTTGAGGTGAGGTGTGGCCGAGTAGTGGTCCCGTTGGGATGGTGGCGGCACAAGCTGCCACTCCTTCGCCCGCCGCGGTTGTCCACGCCCACGCCCCGGCCCCTCGCCTGCTGCGACCCCCGACCTTTCCGAAAACTATCGCTTACGCAACCGCAGTCTAGGTGTTAGCCCCTAGCCCAGAGACTAGAGACTGTTGCGAAAACTTTCTTGACTTGACGGGGAAGATTACATATAATGCATGATGCAGTTAGTGCCGGCCAGTTAGACCTGCCTGGGAGGCGACAAAACCTGTGCAGGCGCAAGAGGTCTTGCTTCCGGTGCGCAGACGCGAGAGGATTGAAGAGTCGCCCAAGGCAAACCGGGTGCTTTCTAACCCGCGATGTACCCCCTTAATGGGGGATTATTGGGGAGAGGCCGCTTTAGCAATGGTCTCCCACCCCCACAGTGAGGAGCGTGATTCCATGCGACGAGGCGGCTTCACACTGATTGAGCTCCTGGTTGTCATCGCGATCATCGCGATCCTGGCAGCGATCCTCTTCCCCGTCTTCGCCAGGGCTCGCGAGAAGGCCCGCCAGGCTTCCTGCCAGAGCAACCTGAAGCAGATCTGCCTAGCGACGCTCATGTACATGAGCGACTACGACAATTGCTACCCCATCGCCACGGATACCATAAACGGGCCTCCCGTAAACACCCTTGCCTGCGGGAAGCAGGGCTGGTGTGACAACAGGACCCACACCCTGCCCATCGGAGCTCCGGGCCCTGTCAGGCAGGGTTATGTCCATTGGCGACTGATGCCCTACGTCAAGAACGACCAGTTGTGGAAATGCCCTTCCATGTCGGCCACCGTTCAGCCCAGCTCGCAGAACCACTCGTCCTATCTAACAACGATGACGACAGTGAATACGTCGGCCAACTGGTGCCTGCAGGGGGACCATGAGAGTCTGCTGCGCCACTCGCCCGCAGAGACGCCGCTGTGGCTGGATGCTATTGTGTGGTACACCCCTACCTATGTGGCCGCCAACCTGCTACGCTGCTCGCTGACCGACTTGCAGGAGATGGGCTCGGCGCATGGACGCGAGAGCGGTGCGCCCATGAACATCGGCTATGCCGACGGCCACGTGAAATCCATGCCGGTTCACCGCGCCTATCACTACACCCGGAACTTGATGCCGCTGAATTGATGCACAGCTGGACGAAAACCCGCCTCACACTGGCGGCCGGTATTCAGTACATGCGCGCGGCCTGGGAATTGTTCGCACTGGGCGGATGGTGTAAGGTGCTTTGTGATTGCAGGACGCCTCGGCTGTGAGGCCGGCGTCTAGGGCTTTGTGGCCCGTTACTTGTGGTCGGCGTTGGAGGTGAGTGCAGTGAAGGCACGTGGATTTACGTTGATTGAGCTCCTTGTTGTGATCGCGATCATCGCGATACTGGCGGCGATTCTCTTCCCCGTCTTCGCCAAGGCTCGCGAGAAGGCCCGCCAGGCTTCCTGCCAGTCTAACCTCAAGCAAATCGGCCTCGCGGTGCTCATGTACGCCCAGGACTACGACGAGACGCTCCCTTGGGGCCAGAACGTTAGGTGGAGCAGCGTGGGGCCCCCGCACGGATTCTACGGTGTCGTTCTAGAGCCCTACATCAAGAACTGGCAGATCTTCATCTGCCCCAGCGTCACTGGCTACTCCGGCACCTGGTACTACGTGGGCTACAGGGAAGCCAGCTATGGTTTCAACTACGTGCTGAGCTCGGCCAGCAGCGGCATGAAGCTGGCAGTGTTCCCCAACGTCGCGTCGACCATCCTAGGCATGGACGCCCGCAATGCGTGGCTTGACAGCCCCGGGTTCATCTACGACCGCGTGGGCGACGGTGACTATGGCGGCAAGACTGACTGGCACAACGACGGCGTCAACGTCTTGTACATCGACGGGCACGTGAAGTGGAAGAAGCTCGGCGCCATCCTGTGGAACGAGTTCCTGTGGTACGCCCAGAACCCGGGCCACGCTGAGTACGCGCGGGCGAACAAGCCGATCACCACGCCATACTAAGGTCAGTCCTCACCTGCCGACGTCCCTCTCGAGCTTCGAGGAACCGCGCAGCTCCCGGAGCGTAAGACGTGGCTTCTGGTGGGCAGCTCCGTGGCCCCGACCACCGCGGGCCTGTGGGAGTTGCTTGGCAGTGTGATGTACGCCGCGGGTGCACCCTCATCGCCCCGCCTCCGACCTTTCCGAAAATATCGCTTGCGCAACTGCGGTCCAGGTGTTAGCTTAATCATGGGTGCTTGTCCGTCGCGTCCCCGAATCACGGGATGCAACTGCCCAGGGGCAGGTCACCGCTCTGCGGTCATCTTAGGGTTAGGAGGCGATGCAGTAGTGGCACGCAAGGGTTTCACCCTCATCGAATTGCTGGTGGTCATCGCGATCATCGCGATACTCGCCGCAATTCTGTTTCCCGTGTTCGCCAGGGCTCGTGCTAAGGCCCGCCAAGCTTCCTGCCAGTCCAACGTCAAGCAGATCATGACAGCCTTCCTGATGTACGCCCAGGACTACGACGGGCGATGGGTGTATGACACGATGATCCCCGGACTCGCGGTGCCCGGCGCGGGAAACTCCAGCGACGGCAGCAACGTGTGCTGGTGGCGCTTCCCCCTGTACCCGTATGTGAAGAACTGGGCCGTCTTCGTCTGCCCCGACGGCATCCGTGACGCCGCCGCTGCGGCCTATCCGGGCAACCAGTTCCACTTCAACTATGGCTACAATGCCAACCTGCGCAACCGCAGTGACAGCGACATTTACAGGCCCGCGGATCTGATTGCGTTCGGGGACGCATCGCACTGGCACGGCAGCCAATGCGGAGGCCGCTCCTTCGCCTGGGCCTCCGTAGACAAGAAGCCCAGCGGCAATCCGTGCAATGCCAACCAGACCGTCAATCAGATAGATCAATGCACGCGCCACAACGGTGGCTCGAACCTTGGCTACGCCGACGGCCACGCCAAGTGGAACGCGGCCACAGCCATCGCGGGCGCCTTGCCCGCGGCGATCACGCCCTAGAAACCTGGCCGGAAACTCCATCCCAGAGAGGACCCCGTCCCGGCGCGGGGAACGAAGTATCCCAGGCTCGGGAGGACCAAGATGCTTGGCCAGCGCTCCGCCCAAGGCAGTCTCTTCACCGCCGATCGGCTGAGGCGGTGGGGGGAGTCGATTGGGCTCGTATTGACGCTCCGAAGCACCAGCGCCCTGGAGCAATCCCGGCGCGCCGTAAATCATGATGGGAGGTCAGTCCGATGACCAGACGCGGTTTCACCCTCATCGAATTGCTGGTGGTCATCGCGATCATCGCGATACTCGCCGCAATTCTGTTTCCCGTGTTCGCCAAGGCTCGGGAGAAGGCGCGGCAGGCAAGCTGCCAGAGCAACGAGAAGCAAATCGGCCTCGCGGTGCTCATGTACGCCCAGGACTACGATGAGAGGCTCCCCTTCCACTACTGGAACACAGGCAACGATGCGCGCCCCATTGCTGGGTGGCCCGGCGAGGTTGGGCGCTACATCACGTGGGCGGAAGTGACCTACCCTTACGTGAAGAACACCCAGCTCTACCAGTGCCCCAATGACGTCCTGTCCAGTGCAACGGCGATGGAGTCCTACCGGGCTTTCCCCACGGCTTACACCTGGAACTACAACCTCAGCTACCGCGCCCTCGCTGACGTGAATAACCCGGCACAGTGCATCATGGTGGGAGACGGCGTGCCGCAGTTGGACGTGCGTTGGTCGCCGGCCATCTACGCGGCGTTGTACAACAACCAGCCGACCGGCACCTGGCCGTTGATCGCTAGCTACTGCAAGCGGGTGCGCAAGCACAACGACGGGTACAACCTGGTGTTCGTGGATGGTCACGTCAAGTGGGCCAACAGAGTGACGGTTGCCGAGTTCACTCCGTGAGCCTGCCTCCGCGGCGGAAGGCGCCTTCCCAAGGACGTAACTGCTCACCCGCTGACGTCCCTCTCGAGCTTCGAGGAGCCGCGCAGCTCCCGGAGCGTAAGACGTGGCTTCTGGTGGGCAGCTCCGTGGCCCCGACCACCGCGGGCCTGTGGGAGTTGCTTGGCAGTGTGATGTACGCCGCGGGTGCACCCTCATCGCCCCGATTCCCTCGCCCGCCCGGTTGTCCACGCCCACGCCCCGCCTCCGACCTTTCCGAAAACTGTCGCTTGCGCAACTGCGGTCCAGGTGTTAGCTTAATCGTGGGTGTTTGTCCGTCGCGTCCCCGAATCACGGGATGCAACTGCCCAGGGGCAGGTCACCGCTCTGCGGTCATCTTAGGGTTAGGAGGCGATGCGGCAGTGGCACGCAAGGGTTTCACCCTCATCGAATTGCTGGTGGTCATCGCGATTATCGCGATCCTGGCGGCGATTCTGTTCCCGGTCTTCGCCAGGGCTCGCGAAAAGGCCCGACAG
>JAKORR010000953.1 GCA_029777735.1 Armatimonadota bacterium
CTGCATGAATGGCGGGACCTCCTCTACAGCCCCGAGGAGCGACGTGCCCAGCGGGACATGCTGGAGAGCCTGGAGCGGATCCTGGAGGCGCAACCATGAGCACCCCCACCATGACAACCCGCGAGGTCCTGCAGGAACTCGTCCAGTCCCTTGCCCTGTGGCTCCGGCGAGCCTTGAGCCCAAGAGCCCAGAAGGCGCCCAGCGCGGAAGTGCTGTCGGTGGCCAGGATGTTCATCAGGGACATGGGTGCTGGGCGTGTGCGCACCGACGCGAAGGCACGGGCACGCCTGGAGGCTCTGCATGCGGTCTACGTGAAGCGGCTGTCCGAGGCCGTGTCAGCCGAGACGCCCAGCGCAGCAGTCCTCTCTGAGGTCCGGCAGTTCCTGAAGGAGTCCGGCGTAGTCAAGGACCTAGGCGGGCACATGCGGACCCGCGAGGCCCTGGCGCTCCTGGCCGATTCATCAGTCCCATTCACCAAGCACTGACCACATGAGCAAACCACTATCCGCGGTCGATGCGCCGCTGCTGGCCAGTACCGCTTTCGCCATCCTCGTGGCGGACTTGGAGGGCTACGGCAACGTTCTTTCGGACCTGCACCGGGCGGCCCTCTTCGAGCTCGTGGACACCTTCGCCGGGTATTGCTCGGGTGAGGTCGACGGGCGGCGTGCGTTCCCGCTGCCCACGGGCATGGGCAAGACTTCCGCAGTTGTCGCGTTCGCTGCGGCGCTGCATCGGCTGGGCTACACGGTGCCCATCTCGGTCGCAGCCTCCAAGGTCCTGGCCCTGGTCAGCATCAAGCGCGACCTGGTCCGACATGGCATCCCCGAGTCCCTTATCGGCCTGAAGCACTCATTGCACCCGAGCGAGGCCGACAACGAGCCCAGCACCGGCCACGACTCGCGCCTCTTCCAACTGGTCACCCATGCCAGAGTGCGCAGTGGCAGGGACTTCGACCTATTCGGCACCCACGAGGGCCAGCCGCGGGCACTGTGCATTTATGACGAGACCTTGATGCGAGTCGACGCCTTCGCGTTTCGGGCGCGGGCGTTCTACTCGGCTGTTGCGGTCTTGGCTGGCGAGGTCGAGGGCTACGGCACCCCATTGACGGACCAGCTTTTGGCCTACCTACAAGACTCGGCCGGGCGCATCCGTGATGCCCTCTCCGACCTTCAGGTCCAGGGGGACCCCCACAGCAACGGCAGGGCTGTGGAACTGGCGCACCTCGACCCGGGAACGATCAAGGCCTATCAGGACGCGGTGGCACGCCACGGCGCACAC
>JAKORR010000954.1 GCA_029777735.1 Armatimonadota bacterium
ATGCCGTCGTGCGCCTAGCCTTGTTCGTGTCTGCTATTATCTTGTTTATTCTGTCCTTGACCCCAGGCTGCACACAGCCAAAGGAGGAGAGATCCATGCCAAGTGAACAGGCCGCTGGCGTGACGATTCTCTATCACGGGCATGCATGCTTCACTATCAAGGACCAGGATGGCTTCACCGTTGTTGTCGATCCCTTCGACCCGCAGGTCGGCTACAAGATGCCACAGTGGAAGGCTGATGTGGTGTTGGTCACGCACGGCCACTATGACCACGCGAATGTGGGCGCCGTAGACTGTGAGCGCGCACCGCTCCTGGAAGCGAAAGGCGAGACACGCGCGGGCCCGTTGGTGATCCGGGGAGTGACTGTGCCGCACTGGGCGTCGTTCGGGGACAAAGCCCGAGGGGAAGTAACGGCCTACCGTTGGGAGCAGGGAGGCGTTGCTCTCTGCCATTTGGGTGACCTAGCTCAACTGCTCACTGCAGAACAAACCGCGGCCTTGAAGCCAGTGGACGTGTTGTTCGTGCCGGTAGGCGGCAAGTACACAGTCGGGCCAGCCGAGGCGGTGCAAGTGGTTGAGCAACTAGAGCCGGCCATCGTCGTACCGATGCACTACCGCACCGCATACTCGAAGCTCACGGACATCCAGACTGTCGGGGAGTTCCTAAAGAAGGTGCCCGAGAGCTGGGAGGTCAGGCAAGAGGCGGGGAACTTCATCTTCGTGGGACCACAGACTCTGGCCACCCTTTCCTCGCGGCCAACAGTATGGGTCATCAACCCGTAATATAGTAGTACGTACGGCCCTGCGCGGGCCCCAGCTCAACCGGCACGGTCGCCAACGGCCTTAGCCTAAAGCCTTTGGGGCTTCGGCCTTAGCTCATTGCGTCACTGATGACATGGAGGGCTTCCTGGGCCTTGCCTTCAGCCTCGGCCTCATCATCAGCCTCAGCCACAACGCGGATAATGGGCTCGGTGTTCGAGGCGCGGATATGAATCCAGGATCGGTCCGCCCAGGAGACCCGAATCCCCTCAGTCTCATCGACGTGGCCGCTGTCAGCATAGTGGGCCTTGATCGCCAGGAGGCACTGCTGAATCTTTGACGCAGGGCAGTCCAGGCGCCGCTTAACCATGGCCGAGGGGCTGAAGGTGCCCGCTATCCACTGGCTTAGAGGTTTGCCCTCGCGGGCCAGACCCTCGAGAATGAGGCTCATTGCCCTGTGACTGTCGCGGCAGTAGTGAACCCTGGGGTCGATGACGCCCCCATTGCCTTCGCCACCGAACGCCCAGTCGCGCACATTGGTCAAGCCCGCTGCTCTGAACTTGGCGGCCTCTTCCTGCATCGCCGTGACGACATTGATCTCACCGACCTTGGCCCGGCGGACTGGGCAGCCATAGCGCTGTCCCACTTCCTCAACCATGCGACTCGTGGACAGATTGGCTACCAGCGGAATCGGAGCGTTGCGCGAGGCCACCACCTCAGCCGCGAGAGCGAGCGTGTACTCCTCGCCTGCCGGGATGCCCTGTTCAGTAACCAGCGCCAGGCGGTCGGCGTCGGCGTCCTGCGCGAAGCCTAGATCCGCTCCGGTTTCGCGCACAGCTCGCGCCAGTTGGGCCAGGTTAGCCGGAATCGGCTCCGGCGGGTGTGGAAACAACCCGTTGGGTTGTCCATTGATCACTAGGACCTCGCGGCAGCCGAGCTCCTGCAGCAGCCACGGTGCCAACATAGCTCCGGCTCCGTTGCAGCAGTCTAGAACCACTCGGAGCCCAGCGGCACGAATGGCCTCGACGTCGGTGGCTGCCAGAATCAATTTGAGGTGGATATCCAGGGCCTTCTCGCCCTCGCGGACCCGTCCCACTTCCTCCTCGCCGACCAGTCCAAACTCGCCCTGGTGGTAGATGTTGAGCAGTTCCTCTGCCTGGTATGGGTAGAGAAAGAGGCCATCCCAGCGGATGAACTTTAGCGCGTTCCATTCCTGAGGGTTGTGAGAAGCCGTGATGGCGATGCCGCCCTCGTAATCACGCTGGGCCACGGCAATCTGGAGCGACGGGACGGGCAGAACGCCGAAGTCGTGGACATCGCAGCCTGTGGCCAGCAGTCCTCCGATGAGCGCACATCGCACCATCTCGCCCGACGTTCTGGTGTCGCGTCCCACAGCCACTTGCCCGCCCTTGACATAGGTACCGAAGGACTGAGCAAAGCGCACAAGGAGGCCAGTGGTGAGAGATTCCCCGACTACGCCTCTTACACCGCTAATGCCCGTCTTGAGTGTGCGAACGCCTTTCATATCTACTTCCGCGCTCCTACCGCCTGAGCGCCCCAGTGCCTCGTCCTCATGCGCGCCTCCACCTAGTGTAGTCAGTCGTCGGGCCGTTGCTCTGGCTCCTGGACGCCGGGCCGGCGTGCCCTTTTCCCCTGTCTACATACTTCGACGGACTGCTGCTACCCATTCGCGCGCGAGGTCGTCGGCCTCTTCAGGGTCTCGTGTCTCGGCCAGAACACGGATGACGGGCTCAGTCTGGGAAGCGCGTATGTGAACCCATCGGTCGTGGCCGATGTGCTTTATGCCGTCTTCCAGGTTCTGGGTAATAGCCCAGTCCGGCGGCGGGATCTCGCGCACTCGCTGGAGAACCCTGAAGGCGTCATCAAGCTGGCAGGGCACAACCATCTTGACCATGTGAAAGGAGGGAACAGTCTCGGCAACCAGCCGGGAAGCCGGCACAGCTCTATCTGCGAGCAGCTGCAGAATATGCACCATTGCTGCTTGCGAGTCGTGCCCATAGTTGAGCTTTGGGAGCACTATCCCACCGCTCCCCTCACCCGCAACGGCTGCGCTATAGTTCAAGGCCGCTTCCGCGATGTAGGCCTGTCCGATATGCGTGCGAATGACGCGACGCTTGCCGTGTCGCTGGGCAATCTCCTCAACCGCCCTAGTCGTCGAGAGGTTGGTTACTACAGGACCCTCGTCCCCCCTCGACAGCACTAGCTCCTCCACAAGACACAGGGTCACCTCTTCGCCTGGGATCGAGCCATCCTCGCAGACAATGCCCAAGCGATCACCATCAGCGTCGTGGGCGAAACCGATGTCCGCACCGCTAGCTCGGACCAGCGTGCTGAGCTGGCTGAGATACCGCGGCGACGGTTCCGGCGGACGAGGGGGAGGCATGTCCAGTTCGGTGTTAATAGCGACAGGTGTGCACCCCAACACTTCAAGTAGCCGGGGCGAGTACCGTGAGCAGGCGCCGTTGACGCAGTCCACTGCGACCGTGAAGCCCGCCGCTTGGATCGCTTCCACGTCAACTTGCCCCAGAATAGCCTGCAGATGCTGCTCGGCCGCATCTTCGTCCGTGGCAAGGGGCCGAAGCTGACTCCACGTGGCTCTCGTGAAGTCCCCTTCGTGGTAAGTATCCAAAAGCTGTTCTGCCTCGCCCGGGTTCAGAAAGATGCCGTCGGAACGGATAAACTTGAGTGCGTTCCAGCGCAAGTCGTTGTGGCCGGCCGTCACAGCTATTCCGCCGACCGCGTCGGAGTGCCGGACCGCGAGTTGCAGTGCGGCTGTGGGGCAGATGCCCAGGTCCACTACTTCGCAGCCTGTGCCTAGCAGCCCCGCCATCACGCAGTTCACTACCATGGGGCCAGACCGCCGGGTGTCACGGCTCAGAAGCACTCGGCCGGGACCCAAGTAGGTACCAAAGGCCTGCGCGAAACCCACAGCGATGTCGGGCGTCAGAGCCTCCCCCACTATACCGCGAACGCCACCTATACTGATTCGCAAATGCTTCAGAGCCATCGTTCTATGTTGACCCGCACTCCCTGAGTAC
>JAKORR010000955.1 GCA_029777735.1 Armatimonadota bacterium
CCGTCTGTGCCACTTCCTCCTGGGTCATCCCGAACTCTTCCACCAAGCGCCGATAGCCACGAGCTGCTTCGATGGGGTCCAGGTCCTCGCGCTGAAGGTTCTCAACCAGCGCGAGCGCCAGTGTCTGTGAGTCGTCCAGTTCCCTCACGATGCACGGGACTGTGCGAAGGCCCGCGGCCTGCGCCGCACGCCAGCGGCGTTCTCCCGCGATGATCTGGAACCTGCGCGGCTCAATTTCCCTCGCCAGAAGGGGTTGCAGCACACCGTGAGCCTTTATGCTAGCGGCCAGCTCCTCAACCTGCTCGGCGTCTATCGCTCCCCTGGGTTGGTAGGGATTAGGTTCCAGCGCCTCAATCGGTATCTCCATTGCTCCTGTCTGGATTTCCGCTGTCCCCGAGATTAGTTCCGACAATCCCCGTCCCAGTCCTCGCCGCTTCATCAACTAGCACCTCCCTGTATAGCTGCACGTAAGCCTGTGCGCCTGCACAGGAGGGATCGTACAAAATTATAGGCATTCCGTAGCTCGGCGCTTCGGCCAGACGAACGTTTCGCGGTATGATAGTCTCGAACACCCGTCCGGGAAAGGTGCGCCGTACTTCTTCCAATACATCACTTGCCAAGCGTGTCCGAGCATCGTACATCGTCAGCACTGCCCCCGCAATTTTCAGGTCCGGGTTAATCTGCTGCCTCACCAAGCTGACAACATCCAGAAGTTGAGAGAGGCCCTCCAGAGCATAGTATTCGCATTGTATAGGGATGATGACCTCTTGCGCAGCACTCAGGGAATTGACAGTTAAGATACCCAGGGAGGGGCCCGTGTCGATAATGATGAGGTCGTAGTCACTGTCCACAGATAGGAGCGCCCGCCGGAGACGCATTTCCCTGGCTATGGCGTTGGCAAGGCTCAGGTCCGCACCTGCCAGGTCTATGGTGGCCGGAGCGACGTCAAGATTTTCCACCGCGGTTCCCACGATAATGTCCCTCAGCCCCACGGCATCCTGTCCACTCTCCGAGGAGGTTAAGACGTCATACATACAGGCCTCAAGCTGAGCTCGCTCGACACCTAGGCCGCTTGTCGCATTCCCCTGGGCGTCCAGGTCCACAAGGAGGGTGCGCACGCCATCGGAACCCGCACAAGCGGCCAAGTTGACCGCCGTTGTGGTCTTGCCTACGCCCCCTTTCTGGTTGACAACTGCAAATCTCCTAGCCATTCCACTTTCCTCCCGTCAGGGGATCCATCCAACCCTTGCACATATTCCACAAGCTTTTCCACAATCGCTCGGGGAATCAGTCCTCTCGATTACGCGTAAAGGCCCTTACAGAGAGTCCCAGGGCAGGCAAGAGGCGGTTTCCGACTGGCCGCCACAGGCTTGTGCTGGGCGCTGGCGCCTCCGGTGAAGTCCATATCACTGCCAGACCTCTGGGTAGGGTGACTCGTTGGGCTAGTTGAAGGTCTGCTGCCAGAGATCCAACCGCGCGGAACAGCGCGGCGTGACCGGGCTGAAGATCGGGAGGAGGATGACTTGCGTCGCCCGTTACCGCGGCGACGTTGGAGAGCCTGAGACGTAACGCTAATATCTCAGCGAAGGTAGTAGCCCGTGAGCGCCGATCAAGAAGCGTGATGTGCCAACGGGGCGCCAGGACTGCGAGCGTCAGGCCAAGGGCACCGCTCCCGCTCCCTACTTCCACGACACGTAAGGACTGGACAGGGGAGAGCCAGGAGAGGAGCACCAGACTGGGAGCCATGAGGCGTGAGAGCACTGTTTCGGGGGTACTGTAGCCGGTGAGGCCCAGCGTATGCCCGCTAGTTGATAGCTCAGTAGCCAGCGCCGCAAGCCGCTCACAGACATCCCAGGAGTTGAGGCGACCGGTGGGCATGACAGCCCCCAGTGCCTCGTGCACCAGCGGAAGCACGGAGGCCGGGTCGAGGTGCGTCTCACCAGCCTTGTGTTTCACGTGAAACATTCCCCCCACTGCGGGATGAGGTAGCCCCACGGGAGTTACTTCACAGCCCTCCCCTTATGCACATGGCCCTTAGCCTACTCCGATGGATTTTACTTTGTCAAGCCTAACATCCGAGTCTAAGCCCCCGTGCTCCCAGCTCCACCTCGGAAATCACGGGGCGACTCTATACCCCGCCCTGCCCAGACCCGCCTACATCCGCACCCTTAGCATAACCCCTTATCAACCTGCCCCCTACCAAAAGCGCTGCCCCTCCGCGTGGTTTTCCTGAAGGCAGCGATTGGTCAGCACAAGTGAAGCGCCCAGGATTATCGAAGAACTATCGAATGTTTGTTTGCTATGACAAGTACAAGATGCCACTCCTAAGCTTGATCGGTCCTTCCACTCGGACAGAACGTCACTCTTATCACCCAAAGGCCGTTCCCAGCCCTTAGCCTCTCATGAGATCGAGCCGCCAGAGGAACGCCTATTTCTGTTCCCGGTGCCCGCAGCTAAGAGGCTTCGAGAGCCAAGTAGTCCAAGTAGTCGTTGACGGTTGGCTTCCGGATGGGCTAAGATCTTCAACCGTTCCTCTTTGCGGGCAGAGGCCTTCAGCAGTAGGGTCAGGTGCTACTTGCAAAACGGATCTGTGCAAGTCTGGGCAGAGATAGAGTGCATATCCACAGGGTTTTCCACAGTTGTGGGAAACTGCCTTCGGAAACTGGTTCACAGGCTGGGGAGAGAGGGCTCGCGGAGAGGGCTTGGCCTTGTGCAAAACCTGAAGGCTGCGCGAAGAAAACTCTTTCGCAACTGCCTTCCCTTGGGGACGTTGTTAGAAGTGGGGATAAGTGACCTGAGTTGTCTTCAGGTTCATCAACAGGCGCAAGGCGCATGAATACTGGCCTGAAGACGCTTTTCCACGCTTTACACGGCCCTACTACTAGGACTATGATTCTTATAGTATAGAAGGAGATTCTCTAGAGTCGTGTGGACAGATCCTCAGTCCACGCAACGTGCCAAGTTTCCTACATCAAACGGGAGGGCAGAGGAATGTTGAAGGTTCAGTTGCCACAGGAAGAGCTGCATCGCTACGTCCAGATAGTCTCCCGGGGCGTGAGCGGGCGCAGCGTGCAGCCCGTGCAGAGCAACATATACCTCGAGGGCAAGGAGGGGACACTGAGGCTGATAGCCACCGACCTGGAATACATCCACATTGAGGCTGAGGCGCCTGCCCTAGTCGACCAGAGTGGAGAGGTCACGGTACCGGCCCGTCTCCTAGGAGAAGTGGCGGGGTCGCTACCTCATTCCCAGGTCACCCTGGAGGCCACAGAGAACAACAGCCTTGTGGTTACCTGCCAGCGCTCTCACTATGAGATTCGGGGCTTGCCCGCTAGTGACTTCGAGATGCTGCCCGAGGTGGACGGGGCCGTGAAGGCTACGCTGTCGCAGAAGCTTTTTCATCAGGTCCTTTCCCAGACCATTTTCGCGGTGTCCAGGGACGAAACACGGCCCATCCTCACGGGCGTTCAGTTCACCTTGGCTCCAGAACGGCTCGACGTCGTGGCGACTGACCTTTACCGCCTGGCCCGTCGCACCATCAAGCCCGCCGAGGCAGATATTGCGTTGCAGATTGATGCTGAGGGAGAGCACCAGGCGATCGTCTCGGCCCGCTGCCTGCACGAGATTCAGAGGCTGCTGGACGCCGAGTCGGAAGCGCCAGCGGAGTTGGCGCTTGGGGAGAACCTTGTGCAGTTCACCCTTGGCAATGTCAAGATGATCTCGCGTCTTATCGAGGGGCGTTTCCCCAGCTACGAGAGGGCTGTGCCTGACAGCTACGACAAGGTAATCCTCGTGCGCGTCGAGGACCTGGCGATGGCTCTTCGCCGCGCCCTGATTGTGGCCCGTGAGGATGCCAACCGCGTCGTCTTCCGTGTCGCCGGAGATGTGATGACTCTCACAGCCGAGAGCCCCAACGTCGGCCGGGCGGAGGAGGAGGTCGAGGTTGAGATTGAGGGAAAGGAAATCGAGATAGCCTTCAACGCTCGCTATGTGCTGGACGTGCTCGAAGCCTTGCAGTCGGAGCGGGTACGCTTTGAGCTTACAGGCGCCTTCAGCGCCGGGGCCGTGCGACCAGAGGGTGACGATAGCTATCTATGCGTGTTGATGCCAATGCAGATTCTGCCGGGTACGGCCTAGCCCATGCTCTAGCGCCGCTCATGGCAAGGTCTCGCAAGTGCGGGGCTGGGACGAGGAGCACGTCACTCTGACGCAGGGGCGAGAGATAGGTGTCCAGGCAAGAGGCCTTCAGGGGAGACCGAGAATCGAGAATAAGGAGGCGAAGTGTCATGCGGCGCGGCTTTACCCTCATTGAGTTGCTGGTGGTCATCGCGATTATCGCGATCCTGGCGGCGATTCTGTTCCCCGTCTTCGCCAGGGCTCGCGAGAAGGCACGGCAGGCAAGCTGTCAGAGCAACCTCAAGCAGTTGGGGCTGGCCTTTCTCATGTACGTGCAGGACTACGACGAGCGCGTGTGCAGCCTGTGCACTAACGGTCTACTGGGGCAGCAGTGCTATGTGTGGGTGCTCCAGCCGTACGTCAAGAACGACCAAATCTTTTCCTGCCCGACGGATAACTACGATAGGATCGACTGGTCGAGCTACAACCTGAGCATTGGCCGGCTCAACGGCCGTAGCTATGGCATGAACAATCGCTTCAACACCCGGCCCAAGATCTCGGTCTTCGAGGCGCCCGCTCAGGTCCTGGCCCTTGCGGATACCACCGGCACGGACTGGAGCGGCTCGATTGGCTCCCACGGCTGGGGCTGGCGATACCCCTATGCCCGTCATATCGAGGGAGCTAACGTCGTCTATCTAGACGGCCACGCTAAGTGGAACCGCGCCGATTGGTTTCCCGGTCACTTGAGCGAGTGGTACTGATAGCAGCGCCTGTTAGGTGGTGCGTCGAGGGCGGCGGGACAGCGCGAGGGCCTGGGTGGGGGACTTGCCCATGCCGTCACGCGTAGCTAGCCTAGCTAGCCGGGGCCGGGGAGGAGACGGATCGTGATGACCTGCTGGGGCGCGAGGTTCACTTGTAGCCGTCCCTCTTTCTCCCCGCGCCGCAGCGCTACTGGGGCCACCTTGCCCTCAGCGCCTAGGGCCCGGACGTTGTACGCGCTCCTGGCATAGTTCCTGGGCAGGGCTACGGTTACGGTCTGGGGATCGGCCCGCCAGTTGATGAGTAGCACCAGCAGCTCGCCCGCGCTGTTCACGGCGTAGGCGGCTTCGATGTCGTCGCCGGCTCCGGGGACGGCTAGGTCTTCGAGGTGGGGCGAGTCCGCGGGTGCTTCCTGCCTACCGAAGAGGGCGTGGCGGAGGGCGGCGAAGTGCCCTGGCTTCAGCACTGGCGGGAAGACGCGCCGGTCGCGGCCGCGATGCCAGTTGCTGTAGTCCTGCGGCAGTCCCACGCCAAACTCGCCCGCTAGGAATACTACGCTGCCCTTGCCCAGACGCCGTTCCAACACCACGGGAGAATCGCCGGCCTTAGCCAGGACCCGTGTGTCTTCGGCAGGTTGGACCGACTCGTAGACCGAGAAGGTCTCGCCCGCTGCGGCGGGCAGGTCCAGGGCCTCCTGCTTGTGCCCCGACGGAGGGTGGTCCAGGCCAAGCAGGTTCAGCAGGGCGGGCCGGTCGCGCAGGCGCCCGTCCTGCGTCAGGTTTCCCACCTCGGACACGACGACCACGCGCTTGCCCTCAGCGGCCAGCCTGGCGAGAAGCTCGGCGGCCCCGTCGGACACCGCATAGGGGAAGGGCACTAGCACCACAGAGAAGGGACGCAGCTCGCTGGCCCTCACGCTATCAAGATAGAACAGGTCAGTTGGATAGCCGAAGCGCAGTAGCGCCATGAGCGGCTCCACCTGCGCGAGGCTCGCGTAGCGCGGATCGACGGACGGATGGGTGAGTGGACGTTCACTGGTGGGCGCGGACAGCTCTTGGCCGGCCTTGAGGCCTTGGCAGTAGAAGCGCCACCAGTCCTCTGAGGCGCGCGAGTGCAGCACGGCGACGCCCGGCCATGGTCGCGCTTTTTTCAGCCATGGATCGACAGCCTCCAGCAGAGAGAAGGCGCCTGTGACGTTGCGCTGCGTGGCTGTCACGTCGCTGGGCACGTTCGACTTGCCACTGATGTAGATGTGGTGGAAGTAGAAGACCTCGCGGGCGCCGTGCCAGACAGAACTGAGGGCAGAGCCGTAGACCTCGACGGGATCTAGGTCGCGTTGGTTTTCATAGAGGCGGCAGGGTTCGAGAACAACGCCGCACACGTGGTGGGGCGAAGCTCCCGATAGACGCAGCGCCGTCTCGGTGACATACCAGTGCGTGCTGTCGCCGAGATAGTTGTGCAGCAGGATATAAGGGTCGGTGGTGAGGAAGTCGATGCGCGAGTCGTAGCCCACGCGGTCCCAGGCTACGCCGGGACCCCACCACCAGTCACTGCAGACCGGCGTGACACAGATGAGAGAGTCGGCAAGACAGCGCGGGTTGACGCGCTTGACCGTAGCTGCGGCCTCCTGTAGCCAGCGTGTGGTGGTTTCATAGCGGAAGTTGATGTACTCGCGATAGGGGTCGGTGGGGGAGAAGCGGCTCAGGTCTGGCAGGTCAGTACCGTAGGTTTCGCGGAAGATCCGGCGGCAGTTGGAGCAGTCGCAGTAGTCCGGCAGCTTCTCGTAGAACTCCCTTACCTTCGCGTCGGCATGGTTCTTGAAGACTTGCTTCAGGGTGCTGTTGTTGTAGTTGTACTCGTCGGGTACCAGGGAGATGCCCGCGAAGTCAAAGCGCGCCAGGTCCGCCAGCACAGCGTTCCAGTCCTTTCCCCAGGCAGCGTTGGGGCAATAGTACTGTGGGAAGTTGGGGTCGTCGGCGGACTTCATTGGTCGCCAGTAGGAGTCGGGCGTCGTCCACACACCGATGCCTTGGCGGGCCGCCTCGGCCAGGAACAGCTCGAGGGGGCTCTGGCCAGGCGTGTAGTAGGACTCCTCCAGGAACCGACTTGGCCACAGGGGAGCGTTTGGCGACAGATAGACATGCATGGCGTTGGCGTGCCACTGCTGCCACTGGCGGAAGACCTCGTCGCGGGAGGAGGTGACGTCTCTGTCGTTGGACTCGAAGCCGGGACAGCGCAGTAGATTAGGCCCGTTCTCCTCACCGAAGAATAGATCGTCGAACCAGACCTTGCCGGGGTACTCGCGGAGGAAGACGTACACTCGGGCGCTCTTCACCGGTTTGGGGGGCGTGACGATGGTCTCCGCATATTGCCAGTCATGAGTGCCCGTGGGGAAGGTGGCGATCTTCATAGGCCAGCTTTCGCCGTCGGCGAGCAGGCAGTCGACGTAGATGGAGTACTGCCAGCCTTGCGCACCCTCGACGCCCTCGGCCTTGCTCCAGCCCGCGATCTTTATGGGTCGCGGCTCGGTCTGGTTGAGCGTTACGCTCTGAGCTCCGCCGCAGCCTGAACCCTCGCCACCCTCCCCATTGTCGCAAAAGTAGCTGGCTTGGCCGGAGCGATACGTGTCGGTCACATAGCGCCCAGGC
>JAKORR010000956.1 GCA_029777735.1 Armatimonadota bacterium
CCTTCTCAGCCGGCGGAGACCTGTTCGATGCGGAAACACACGGCGTGAGCCTGTCGGGAGGCGGGAATGCCCACGTCGCTCGCATCGAGGCACACGAGCTAGGTGGCATCTGGCCGTGAGTGGGCCATCGCGCCCGAGCATGCTGACCTGCCGGCAGGTCAAGGCCTGAAGGTCAAGAAAGGATAGTTCGCGAAATCCGAATCGCACAGCTTAGAGTGGTCGGCCCTGTGAAAATGCGAAAGGAGACAGCCCAATGGCTGACACTGTGAAGGTTGGAATCATTGGCGTAGGGCAGATTGGGAAGCACCACGTGGACAACTACTCCAAGATACCGGGCGCCGAGATCGTTGCGATCGCCGATATCAATCAGGAAGAGGCCCGGCGGGTCGCCGAGAGCATCGGAGTCACGCACGTGTTCAACGACTTCCGGGACCTACTGGCGATGGACGAAGTGCAGGCCGTGGACGTGTGTCTGCACAACAACCTCCACGCTCCGGTAGCGATAGCGGCCATGGAAGCTGGCAAGCACGTGTACTGCGAGAAGCCGCTGGCGGGCAGCTATGCCGACGCGCGGGCGATGATCGAGGCACGTGAACGCACGGGCCGGATGCTGGCCATGCAAGTAAACACCCTGTTCAGCATGGAGACCAAGGCTGCCAAGCGGCTCATAGACGACGGGCATCTTGGGCGCATCTACTACGCCAAGTCGAGCTACTACCGACGTCGCGGCCGGCCCTACGTGGACGGCTACGGCACCTCAAACTTCGTGCAGAAGGCCATAGCTGGTGGCGGTGCGCTCTACGATATGGGCGTCTATCACATTGTCCAGGTGCTTCACCTGCTGGGGCGACCTTCGATTCTCACCATCAGTGGCGCGACGCACCAGGAGATCGCCATGTACGAAGATCGGCGCAGGTCCAGTAAGTACGACGTGGAGGAATTGGGCCTCGGCTTCGTCCGCCTGGGCGGTGGAATCAGCTTCTTCATCGAAGAAGCCTGGGCCATCAACCTGGGAGGCACAGACGGCTCGAAGATAGCGGGGTCAAAGGGTGGCCTCACCCTCAGTCCGTTGGCCTTCCACACTACGCTGAGCGACCTGGAGATGAACGGGTCCTTCGACCTAGGAGCCGCAGACTTTCGCTGGCACGCCTGTCTGCCCTATTTTGATGGCTACGATAGTCCACAGCACCACTGGGTTGCGGCACTGCAGGGGCGCGTGGAGCTGATCGACACCGCTGCGCTGGGCTTGGACATGATGAAGATTGCGGAGGGCATCTACCTGTCCCAGAGATTGGGGCGAGAGGTAACGTCGGAGGAAGTCGAGGAAGCGTCGGTGTCCACAGCGGTCAAGGACATCTAAAAGGGGTACGGGGTAGGCCGGCAAGGACCTGATAACCCACCGGGCGGCGGCTGGCGGTGGATTCCCTCGCGGCAGAGTAGCCTGACCAGGGGCGGCGAGCAGTGTTGGCGTGGGTTTGCAGCAATTCGCAGTATACGCGTCACTTTCCTCCTCGCTGTAGGTCATGAGGTCCAGTTCTGGCACGTACGTTTCCCGAGTCCTTCAGCAGCAAGGAGTTGGAGAACCGGATGGCGGGAGGCTGGCTTACCCTAGGTCATCAATCGCGGTTACGGTGATCTTGCGCAGAGCCGCCCGCCGCTCCAGCCCTGGCCCTACCGGAGCTATCGACACCACCACAGCCGCACCTGGTCTGGGACTTCCTGTAGAGTTGCGTGCGCACGCTTGTGATGGAATCATTGACCTGCTTGGGGCAACGGGCAGCTTCTCGTCGTCGCGTTAGGCCCGTTGCGATAAGGAGCACAGTGAGAGTCTGCCGCTACAGTGATCATCATTCCTCAAGTCTCCCACGGTAAGTGCAAGGTGGCGGTAATCAGGCTTTGCGGACGAGTTTCCAGACGTCAGGGAACATTCAGGAAACATCATATTGTTGTCCGTCACTAGCCGCAGGGCGTCACGATAGACGAAGACTCTGGCAGCGACGCGGCACCCAGGGCGAGGCTTCGAGGCCGTTCCTGGTAGATGCTCTTCGCCAAGTTCCAGACATCATAAGAGACAGTGAGGAGACTTCTCTGGTGTGTCGCAAGTCCTGCCGCTGAGGAGCCACGATCCTGTTGTGGAAGACGACAACCTCGCCTGACTCTGGAGGCTCACGGACAGTTGGTCGCCCGGCGAATCCAGTGCGCGCCGTCCCCCGAGCATCACACATAGCTATAGAAGGCCTCGGCAGCGGGGAAGGAGAATCGCCTGGGAAGAGGAAGTCTCCACAGAGGCCGCCGGGTCGCGCCTGGCGGAAGCGAACCGCCAAAGGAGGATGCCACATGGGTAATACTTCACAACTTGCCGTGAACGGCGGACAACCGATTACGTCCGCCCCCTTTCCGGCGTGGCCCTACTTCACCCCGGAGATGATTGAAGCGGCGATGGAGCCGCTGAGGTCGGGCAAGTGCAACTACTGGACAGGGCCCCTGGGTATGGAGTTCGAGCAGAAGTTCGCCGAATGGTGTGGCGCCAAGTACGGCATCAGCACCTGCAATGGCACCGCAGCGCTGCACACAGCGCTGGGCGGATTGGGCATAGGTCCTGGAGATGAGGTGATCGTACCGTCCTACACCTTCATCGCCTCGTCGATGTGTGTAACGCAGGCAGGCGCGATCCCGGTTTTTGCGGATGTTGAGCCCCAGTCCCACGTCATCAGCGCGGCTGACATAGAGGCTAAGGTCTCCGAAAAGACGCGCGGGATAGTAGTTGTGCACCTGTATGGCGAGGTCTGTGACATGGACGCTATCAACGCTGTGGCGCGCAGGCACGGACTGTTGGTGGTCGAGGACTGCGCCCAGGCTCACGGCGCCACCTACAACGGCGCGAAGGTGGGCACGATCGGCGACATTGGCGCCTTCAGCTTCTGCCAGAGCAAAACCTTCACCACTGGCGGTGAGGGTGGGTGCGTCATCACCGATGACGAAGACGTGGCTTGGCGCTGCCGCGCTTTC
>JAKORR010000957.1 GCA_029777735.1 Armatimonadota bacterium
CTTCTCTGCGAGTTCGTGAGCATAGGGGATGGTAACCCGACGCTCGCCAGCTATCTCCAGCCACGTTTGCAGCGCTTGCCAGGGCGTCAGATCAGGCTCACCCGGGCCTTGCCCATTCGCCCGATCAGCCAGCGCACCGAATACGCTTCGCGTCTGCTCGCTGTCGTCTCGCACCGTGATGCTGAGCAGCCGGGTCTCGTTCTCCGGATGCAAGCTCGCCCAGGTAGTGGTTGTTATCAGCCCCGTGGGCCCGGGTCGCTCGATCACCTTTGGTTGTATGCCATCGGCGGTTTTCTCCACCGTCACGTACTTAATGCAACCCTCAGATAGTAGCGAACGAAGGCAGTAGGCCAGCGTGTTCACTTCGCCGCGGTTGTCGCTACCCAGGCCAGCGGCTTCATACAGTACGATGAACCGATGCGAGATAGGCCGTTCGTCGTAGACAAGGGCATGCTCGGACATTGAAGTGAAGTCCAAGTAGGCACTGTCAGGAAAGGTGCGCAATAGCTGGCCTACCAGATGCGACTTACCGCCACTCGACGGCCCCTTCACGGCCACCGACACGGGCCGGGCCAGCAGTCGGCTGGTTAGGGCCAGGTAGAGCAGCTTGGCGTTGCGGCTCTCTCCGACCACTCCAAGTTCAGGCAAGAGATTCTCCAGCCGGTCGAGGATGTTGGCGCAGGTCGCCAAGTCGCCCGCTTGCCGCTTAGCCTCCGCCGCCTCAGCGTTCGTTGCCTGGGCCGCAAGTTCTCGATAGGGCTGGGCCTCAGCCATAAGCCGCTGTAGTAGGGCCGACAGATCGTCACCTAGAATGTGGCACTCGGATACATCTTTTCGCCCCTGGGGGGGCGTGATGATACGCACTTCTGGTAGCGACTTGCCGATGGTGCGGGCGAAGGTCTCGCCGCCTTGGTCCGGCTCCTGCCAGATGTAAACGGTCAAGCCGGTCAGGTATTGTGCCCACTCAGGCCGCCAGGTGCTCGCCCCAGGAATGCCGAGCGCCGGGATATCGTGATACCACAGCGTCTGTGCGTCCGACTCGCCTTCCACCAAGACGATGCAACCCGCTTGGCGAGCATCATCCAGCCGCTCCAGGCCGTAGGGCATGGCCTTGGTTCCCGTGGCC
>JAKORR010000958.1 GCA_029777735.1 Armatimonadota bacterium
CTCTATGATTATTCCTGCCCTGGGCCCTCACAACGACCTTTTGGCGGCGGAAGATTCATCCTGAGTGAACCGAATATTCCCTCAGCGACTCGGTGGGTTTACAGGCCTCGACGAGGACAGTATACTGCTTTGCGGCTTGGGCGCTTAGTTCAGTGGAAGAACGCCACGTTGACACCGTGGAGGTCGGTGGTTCAATTCCACCAGCGCCCACCATTTGAGGCACAAGTGACCCGCCGCGTCGTCACCGGCGCGGCGTTTTCACAAGCAGGCCCGGTTACGAGGGTAGTCGTGGCCGGAAGGAGTGATAGCGATGAGTCAGCTTGACCTTCGACTACCGGATGGATCCACTTTGTCTGTGGAGAGAGGAACCACTGCCCTGCAGATCGCCCAGAGCATTGGTCCCCGTCTGGCCCAGGCAGCCGTTGCCGCAAAGCTCAACGACCAGCTACTGGATCTTACACGCCCACTTACCGATGGTGGCGAGTTTCGCCTTCTGACCTTCGCTGACGAGGAGGGCCGCGAAGTTTACTGGCACTCGACAGCCCACATAATGGCCGCGGCAGTCGTGCGGCTTTTCCCCGGCACCAAGCCGACCATCGGTCCGCCTATCGAGGACGGTTTCTACTATGACTTCGATGCTGCTGAACCCTTCACCGAGGAAGATCTGACACGCATCGAGGACGAGATGCGCAAGATCATCGCCGCCGACGAGGTCTTCGTGCGAGAGGAGGTCTCACGGGAGGAGGCACGTCGCATCTTTGCCGAGCAAGGCAACGAGTACAAGGTCGAATTGATCGACGACATCGAAGAGGGCGAGAAGATCAGCCTCTATCGCACTGGGGACTTCGTAGACCTGTGCATGGGGCCACACCTACCCAGCACCGGGCGCGTCAAGGCCGTAAAGCTGCTGAATGTGGCAGGCGCCTACTGGCGCGGCGATGAGCACAACAAAATGCTCCAGCGTATCTATGCCGTCTCCTATCCTAGCGCGAAGGAGCTCGAAGCGTACCTTGAGCGCGTCGAGGAGGCCAAGCGACGCGACCACCGCCGGCTGGCCCGCGAGCTGGACCTGTTTAGCTTCCACGAGGAGGCCGGGCCAGGCCTGGTCTATTATCACCCCAACGGCGCGATTCTCCGCCAACTCATTTGCGACTTCGCAACTCGAGAGCATTTGAGGCGAGGCTACCAGATTGTCTGCACTCCCCACCTGGTCCGTTCGGCAGTGTGGAAAACCTCGGGCCACATCGAGAAGGATTACCCAATGTACTTCACAGAGATCGAGGGCCAGCAGTACGGCATCAAGCCGATGAACTGCCCCGGCCATATCCTCATCTACAAGAGCCGCACCCGGTCCTATCGTGACCTACCCATCAGGTTCTTCGAGCTGGGAACTGTCTACAGGCATGAGCGATCGGGTGTTCTGCACGGGCTACTGCGCGTACGCGGGTTCACCCAGGACGACGCTCACATCTTCTGTGAACCCGAGCAGCTTCAGGACGAGATCATCGGTGTGCTCGACTTCGCCCGGTACATGCTTGGCGTGTTCGGGTTCGAGGACTACGAGGTGAACCTGAGTACCCGTCCCGAGCATCGCTTGGGCAGCGACGAAATCTGGGACTTGGCAGAGGGTGCCCTGGCCGGGGCGCTGCAGGCAGCCGGCGTCGAGTACAGGATCGACCCCGGCGAGGGCGTGTTCTATGGTCCGAAGATTGACGTGAAGCTGCGCGACGCCCTGGGCCGCAAGTGGCAGGGCCCGACTATCCAGTGCGACTTCAACCTGGCCGAGCGTTTCGACCTGACCTACGTCGGGCGCGACGGTTTGCCTCATCGCCCGGTCATGGTCCACCGCGTCGTGTTGGCTGGCATCGAGCGCTTCTTGGGGGCCTATATCGAGCACGTGGCCGGAGCCTTCCCGGTGTGGCTTGCGCCTGTGCAGGCCCGGATCCTGCCCATCGCCGATAGGCACAACGGCTATGCGCGGAGGCTGCTAGGCGAGCTGCGTTCGCGCGATTTCCGTATAGAACTTGACGATTCCTCGGCAACGCTGAACCACAAGATTCGCGAAGCCGAACTCGCTAAGATCCCATACATGCTGATCGTGGGCGACCGCGAGGCCGAGGGCGGGCAAGTGGCCGTGCGCAGCCGCGACGAGGGAGATCTGGGGCCTATGGCCTTCGACGATTTTCTCTCCAGGCTGGCACAGGAGAACCAGCCGCCTCGCCGGTAGGTCCGTGGTACCCGGACAGCGGGAGGGATAGCCATGGCCAGAATTGGGGTATGCGTGTTAGGTGCAGGCGACATGGGGCGGACTCATGCACGGTCCTGGAGTCAGGTGGAGGGCGCGGAGCTCATCGCTGTTGCAGACCCAGACGAGGCCCGCGCACGGAAGTCTTGCGAAGACCATGGCTTCGACCGCTGGTTTACTGACTGGCGCGAGGCGCTGGAACAGCCTGGCATCCAGGCCGTGTCAATATGCGTGCCCTCAGGCTATCACTGCGAGTGTTCCACGGCTGCGATGGGGCACGGCTATCACGTCCTTTGTGAGAAGCCCCTTGCTGTCTGCGAGGAAGATGCCCTAGCTATGGTACAGGCCGCTGAGCGCACGGGAGTTCTGCTTGGCGTCGCCTTCTGCAAACGTTTCAGCAATGCAATCCACAAAGTGAGGGACATCGTCGCCGGCGGCGGGATCGAGCGCCCTGTCATGTACCGTTTCGCCACCGGCTGGGAGATTCGGTTCAAGCCATGGATCATGGACCGGCGACTAGGGGGCGGCCCGATTATCGATCTCGCATGCCACTATTTCGATCAGTGGCGCTTTATTTTCGAGTCCGAGCCGGTGCGCGTGAAGGCTTCTGGCATGACCTTCTCTATCGGCGCCCCGGAGTTACTAGGCGTAGAGCCTGAGATGGACACGGCGACGATACTTGTCGAGCATGATAGCGGAGACGTTGGTGTCATATCTGTGAGCTGGGGGCTTCCGCGCGGCACGCGCTCGGGCAGCCTTGAGGACGTGCTAGGGCCTGCGGGCGTCATATCCTTGGAAGGCCTCGACAAGCTCACCCTGGTACGATCGGGTGGGGAAGAGGTGTTTGAGGGTCTGGGCAACGACATGTACCTGGACCAGACTCGGGCCTTCGCCCGCGCGGTGACAGAAGGCGCGCCGCTGTCGACCGCCGGCGCGGACGGCCTGACCGCACTGCGGGTTTCGCTCGCGGCCATCGAGTCCGCGCGAAGCGGCGTCGCCGTCGAGCTGGAGGGGCAGGGATAGCACGCGAGAAACGCTCGGCACCTCACTGCATGCCCTGCTCTGGCCCCTCGCCACCAAGCCCCGGTATCGTGCTGTTGGTCCTGGCCGACGCGGCCTATTGCGGCACGTGAATCAGCCCAGCCTGGTTGCCGTCGATGATCATTAGCAGCCCGGCTGCGGCGTCTCACTTGATTTCTGTCCCCCAGGGCCTCTGCCATGGGGCGCACAGGCGCGTAGAGCTCGCCATCACGCTCAATCGGCGACGCCACCAGCTCCAGAGGCGCCGTTGGCTGGGGCAGTAGCCTTGCCCACTGCCAGCCGCAACGTCTCCTCGTCGTGGGTTGGGTAAGGTCATTGTCTTGGTGCCCGCGTCCCACTGGGTCTGCGCTTCGAGGAAGGTTGATAGAGGCTGCACGCGGAAGTTGCCGGAGTCGGGGTCAACCAGCACGCTGTTCAGACTGTCGCATGAAGCAGGCCTAGGGCCCTTCCGGGAAGGTTACTGCGACAGTACAGGCCGAGGTCAGAGCGAGCACGGCAACCAGTCCAGTGATCACGCGTCTCTCCATGAGCCCTCTCTGTGCTCTGCTCATGCCTGTGCGCCAGGCTGACGATCGTGAGCGAGCGGTTTTGGTGTGCCGTCGGCCCGAAGTCTTTGCCGCCAGCAGTGGCTATACCTCCGGTCTTCCGGCGCTCATCGGGGCGCGCGTGGCCTTACGCTTCCACGCGCAGGGCCTCCGGTGCCCCGGCGGCTGCGTAGGCCCGTGTCAACTCCTCCAGGCCGTCCAGTTCGTCTCGGCGCAAGGGTCGGCCATCGGCGCCCAGCGGCTGCTCTATCTGCAGCTCCCTTGGCGCCAGCAGGCCCATGACTTGCGGCAGGTCATGGTCGCCCAGCACTCCGTAGGGTACCTCTGGAGGCGCCAGGATGTGAACCTCCCGCGCGAGGAGCGAGGCATAGGCCCACAGTGGGCGCACCAGCGTCAGGGCGATGATGCGCCGATCCAGCGCCGCAGCGTATAGAGCTGGCATAGCAAGCGTGCCCTCGGCCCTTAGCCTCACGTGGCCCTCGCCCAGGGCGTGTAGCCCAGCTAGAACCTGGGCCGCGCGCAGGTACACCCAGTCGCGTCCCAGCAGTTGCGCGTAAAAGGCCAGGAAGGATTCACGCGAGTGGATCCAGGGCCACTGAGGCTGGTCGCCGGCCACACCCTCCGCGCGCTCGGCGAGGCTCGGGACGACGCTGGCGGGCAGGACTATCGCTGCGCCGACCTCGGGCGGCAGTGCTGGCAAGGCATCGACGCCGCCGACCACGGCCACGCTGACTGGCCTTTTGGTCGGGCGGCGCGTCAGCAACAGCGGCGGCGCGCCGGTGGCCTGGACCTCCAACACCTCCCAGCCCTCCAGCGCCTCCATGCCTTCGTCAGGCGCTTCGGCTGCCCGGCTGGCGCACTCCTCCGGGACGTGCACGACCAGAGCCTCTAGCTCCTCGCGCAGCTCATCCGCTGGCACCTGCTGCGGTATCAGTCGCTCGGCCAGAGCGCCGGCGTGGCTCAGGCACACCCGGTAGGTGGCGTCCGCGGCGACGCCCTTGGGGAAGCACAGCAGGTCCGCTTCGTCGGGAAGCTCAATCTCCGGTTCCTCATCGTCCGCCGCCACGCCAAACCAGCGACTGAAGAAGCTATACGCCGCGCGGCGCAGCTCCGGCAGATACCCGTGTGGCCCCTCGACCTCGACCATCTCGCACCGGTCCGCCACGCCCAAAACCTCGTAGATCCGACGGGCCGCCGCGTAGGTCTCTCTTACACCCTCCAGGGGGAAAAAGTCCTCGGTGCTGGCTCCGATGCACACGGCTCGCGGTGCCACCATTGCTATGTATTCATGGTGATCTAGCCCGCGTTCAATTTGTCCGTATAAGTTCTGCTCGTAGTCGGCGATGTTTTCACTGCGCTGTCTGGCCTCCAGCGTCGTGATGTAGCACACCGGAAGCGACGCTGCGATGCGCTCGTCGATGGCCGAGGCGTAAGCCGTATTGGTGCCTCCCCCCGAACAACCTGTGCAGCCTATCCGCATAGGGTCTACCTCGGGACGCGTCAGCAGGTAGTCGATCGCCCGCATCGTGTCGAAGATCATGTAGCGCGCGAGGTTGAACCCCACCGTCGCTAGCTGCACGCCCAAATGCGTGTGCTGAGACGTACACCCCCCCAGCATGCTCTCGCCGTTGCGCCTGTACAGCCGTCGCTCTCCCTGGCCGAGGGGGTCATAGATGAGCGCCACGTACCCCTTCATCGCCAGCGCGTGGCATAGCGTCCGGTAAGGGGCGAAGGCTTTGCCGTTGTCCGAATGCCCACAGGGCACGACAATGCCAGGCGTAGGCTTTTCTAGATGAGCCGGCAGATACAGGTTGGCCGTGACCGTCAGGTCGGGCACACTCTCGAAGACCACACGCTCGAGACAGTGGGTGCCGAAGTCCAGCTGTCCGAAGCTGCGAGCCTTGAGCTCGCCGGGTTGTGGCAGGCCACCAATGGCGTCCAAGAAGACAGCCTTCAGGTAGTTGCGCCGCTCCTGCCACTGTTCGGGTGTGTTTACAGCTGCCCGCTGCTCAGCGTGGTATCGCCAGTAGACATCGGCGACGGCGTGGAACCAGTCGAGGTAGCGGCGCTCTGGGTCCTGGATCAGTTTGGCCATCTCTGGGACCTCCCGGTAAGGTATCATGGTAAGGCCGAGAACACATCGAAGTCCATACTGTCTGGCCCGCAGCTCTCGAAAGCTTGGGCGCCGGCCAGCGCCACCATTGCGGCGTTATCTGTACAGAAGACGGGGGGCGGAACAGCCAGACGAAGGCCCAACCCACCACAGCCCTGGGCCAGCACTTCGCGCAGGCGCCTATTGGCTGCTACTCCCCCAGCCACGACAATCTGCTGTGGCCGATGCTCGGCTGCGGCTCGTTCCAGCGCGTTCCACAAGGTCTGCACGACGGCTTCCTGGAAGCCGGCGGCCAGGTCGGCGACTTCGTCCTCCCCGAGCACGCCGCGTTCCTTTACCTCGCGCGCCAGGGCGGACTTCAATCCGGCAAAGCTGAATTCGTGAGGTGGCAATTGTGGTCGAGGGAAGACAATGGCTTCGCGCGAACCCCGCTCTGCTGCCCTTTCTAGTGCAGGCCCACCTGGGAAACCCAGGCCCAGCAGACGGGCTGCCTTGTCCAGGGCCTCGCCGGCGGCGTCGTCGCGCGTGCAGCCGAGCAGCTCCGATTGACCCGGCCCAGACCTCAGCAGCAGGTCTGTGTGCCCGCCCGAGACGATGAGGCACAGGGTCGGGAAGATTTCCGCCGCGGGGGCGGGCTGGCTTGGTGCGTGCAACAATGCAGCCGCAAGGTGCGCCTCGACGTGGTTTACACCGACCATCGGTAGGCCCCAAGCCAGTGCGTAGGCCTTGGCGGCCGCCACGCCCACTACCAGCGAGCCGATCAGCCCGGGCCCCCTGGTGACTGCAATGAGAGAGATGTCCGCAGGCTGCACTTCGGCATTGGCCAGGGCGTTCGCGACCACTGCCGTGATGACCTCTGTGTGACGCCGTGAGGCAATCTCGGGCACCACCCCGCCGAAGTGCTCGTGGAACTCGTTCTGCGATGCGACCACATTCGAGCACACCCTACCATCCGCCTGGACGACAGCCGCCGCGGTCTCGTCGCAAGAGCTCTCGATGCCCAACACGCGGGCGTCAGCCGACAGAGACCACTGTCCAGCCATGATCACTCTCCCACTGGTGACGCAGCGTGGCCAGATATCGCTGGCGCTCCCGGTCCTCCAGGTCGTCCATCAGCGCACACACTGCGTCCTCGTTGTTGTCCGTGTAGTAGCCCGGCCGCACGGCTACCGGTCGGAAGCCCAGCTTCAGATATAGAGCCTCGGCTATCTTGTTGCTGACCCGGTACTCCAGCACCGCCGAATCGCAGCCAGCCTTGTAGGCGTGCCCCAGGATCGTGAGCATGAGAAGCTCTCCCAGACCCTGACCGCGCCGGGCCGGGGCAAGTGCGATAGTCAAGATGTGGGCCTCACCACTGTACATCCATGCTCCGACGTACCCCTCGACGCTGCCGTCGGACTCTACCACGTAGTATACGGCTCCATCCTGGTGCGAAAGCTCGCTGCGCATGCTTTCCTCCGACCAGGGGGTGGCGAAGCTGGCACGCTCGATCGGCATGATGTATCGCAAGTCTTCAGGCCGCGCGCGACGTACTAACACCCGCCCAAGGTTCTGTTGTTTGTGACTCATGACAAGCCGAGATCAATCCTCCTGAGCCGCTCGGCCTGAGAGGACAGCACATAGGTGGGCCTAAGGGCGAAGACATTTTCGGGCCGGGCCGAGGCCACTAGGTGACGCCCAAGACGCGCTACCCAGAGCGCTTGCGGTTGGGCTTCTACTGCTCTGGGCATTGGCCTCCCCAGGTCGGCGAAAGCCTGACGCAGATCGGCCAGCAGGTCGGCTTCGCCGCAGACCACGGCATCGGGCTGGACGTCGGCAATGAGAGAGGCCAGCTCCGTAGGCGAGACCACCGTCGCAGTCGCCACCGGCTCCGGCTTTTCTCTATCCCCAGGGCGGTAGACCGCTGCGTAGCAGTGTTCGCGCCGTGCGTAGGCCACCGGCACACAGGGCAAGCCCAGGGCGACCACCGGAGCCGCCACAGCCTCCAAACTTGACACGCCAACCAGCGGTACCGACCATGCATGGGCGAGGGCCTTGGCCGTGGCTACACCGATGCGCAGCCCAGTGAAGGACCCTGGGCCCAAGCCCACAGCCACCGCCTTAGGCCTCACAGAACTTGACGCCAACAGCTCACCTACCCGCAGCGACAGCACCTGGCATAGCTGCATCCTCGACGGAAAGCTCAGCTCCCACACGCCCTCATCACCCAGAAGGGCCAGGCTAGCTTGTTGGCTCGAGGTCTCGATGGCCAGAAGAGTCATGTTCCAGAGCCTCCAGGGCCCGCAGGCTCCGCGGTCCTGTGGCCGTTAGCTCAATCCTTCGCCCGCCGCCATCCGTCGCCAACGCGACGGTGAGCCGATCGGCGGGCAGGGCTTCCTCGGCCAGGTCGGCCCACTCTACTGCTACGACTGCCACACGCAGCCAGTCGTCCAGGCCCGCGTCCAGCAGGTCCTCGGCGCCGGACAAACGATAGGCGTCGGCGTGCACCAGAGGCGTCGGACCATCGTGAAAGCGTGCAACTACAAAGGACGGACTGGCCACGCGGCCCTCTACACCCAAGGCTTCGGCCAAGCCGGAGGCGAAACAGGTCTTCCCGGCGCCTAGCGGGCCGACCAGAGCCACCACATCCCCGGCGCGCAGGTGCCGGGCCAGTGCCCTAGCCAACACGCGAGTCGCCTCAGGCGATCCGCAATGGTATGTAAGGCGTTTGCTGACGGTTACAGACGTGCGACAGCCCACCTTTGCCCACAAATACCACTGGCCCTCCAGGTTGCCGCTGAAGCGGCGACTCCCGCCTTATTGCAGGCTCAACACTTCCCAACCCTTCTTGCCCTTCTTCAGCGTGAGGGTTGCCGCACCTGCCTGGGACTGTACGGCAAGGATAGCCGTGTTGTCCTTGATCTGCGCCGCGCCGATCTGGGCGCCAGCGACGCGCGAGGCCATGCTCTGCAGCTCTGATCGTTGCTGTTCCTTAAGCCTGCCGATGATCAGGTTGCGCTGGCTGGCCGGGAAGCTGTCCCAGTCCGGGTTCTGCGAGCGGGCAATCTGCTCCCAGGCCATCAGGTCCGCCGCCTTTGACCAATTGCCAGCTTCCAGGGCGTCAAGAAACCACTGAGCCACGACTTGGGGAGTACTCCCGCCGCTTTTGGAGCAGCCTGTGGCCAGCACAGCTGCCAGAAGAATCAGGCTCATTGTTAATAACGATCGACGGCAAGACATTGGGTTTAGCACTTCCTTTCGATGCGATGCGTGGCACGTACGGTCGCCCAGCCCCTTCAGCGCGAGGCGCTCGCGACGGCGAAGATCCGATCGCTCCAGGGATTGGGCTTGCCGAAGCTGTAGGCATGGTAAAAGCGGAGATGGCCAAAACCTGCCCGCAGTAACATGCGGCGCAACTCACCAATCTTGTAGGCCCTCTGGTAGTGCACTTCTGTGTATTTCTTGGGGCCACCTGCGCCACGCCAGAAGAAGACCATGTCGACCTTGCAGATCTTTGTGACCGGATTGTAGCTAGGTCTCCACTCATACTCCAGGTCCTCGCCGGAGCCTCGGTTGCTGTGTGCGAAGAGACCGCTGGCCAACGCCAGCGTCGTGTTCATGTCGAAAATGAACCAGCCGCCGGGCTTCAGGCAACGGGCCACGCCGTCGAAGCACGCCTGCAGCCCCGCAGGGTCCAGGATGTAGTTTAGGCTGTCATATAGCGAGACCACGAGGTCCAGGCAATCGTCCTTGAGCCCCAGACAGCACGCGTCCATCACCGCGGCTGGCAGCGGTGGGTCACGCAGAGCACAATGGCGCACCATCTGCTCGGACAGGTCCACACCGACAACGCGGTACCCGCGGCGGGCTAACTCGCTACCGACACGGCCGGTGCCACAGCACAGGTCCAACACGCGATCGGCCTTGATGTTGTGCCGAGCCATGAGTGCCTCTACATACTCGACCCACCGCTGGTAGGGCACAGTGCGCATCAGGTAGTCGTAATGCTCTGCCACGGCATCGAACTCACCTGCCCCGGGGCGCGTGTAGCCTTCCTCACGCTGGCTCTCGCATTTGCCTTTTGAACGCGCCTGACGCATTCGCTACTCGGCCTCCTCGCTCACTTGCTTGAGGAGGCCCCGCATCTGCTGCACACACCGTCTGCTGCCTTCGATCCGCGGCTCGAAGTGCGTCTCCAGCACCAGGAACCCCTTGTAGCCGTCGTCTTTCAAGGCGCGAAGCTGACCGATCCAGTCTACGGCGCCCTCTCCCGGCGGCAGTGCCCGAGATCCCCTCCCCGCGTAGTCCTTCACATGTGTGTGCACGTGATAGGGCCTGAGGGCCGCGTAGCCCTTGCGGAAGTCTTCTCCAGTCGCGTAAGTGTGGTTGCCCGCGTCCCAGTTGGCTCGCAGAGCCGGGTGGTTAATCTCTGCGATGAGTTTGGCAAGAGCTTGGCCCACGCCCGCGTAGCAGGCAGGTTCGTTCTCCAGGGCGAGCGTCAGGCCGCGGGTAGCGGCCGCTTGGGCCGTGGCCCGGAAGTCCTCGACCATCCACGGCGTCCAGTCCCACCACCTGTCACCTGGGTTAAGCAGCGGCGGGAACAGCACTACAACTCTAGCCCCGACGGCCTCGGCAAGGTCGAAACACCGGTCGCGGAAGGCGCCTCGGTGTTCCTTGAGGACTGGGTCATCGGGTCGCAGCTTGAACAGCCCCGGGGATATGCTGGGGCAGTCGATGCCGTGGTCCTCCCAGACTTTCCGGACCGCCAGCATGTCTTCGTCAGTCATGCCCGCCGGGGCGCGCCATCGGTGCCACATCCGCAGCTCGAAGTGCTTCAGGCCCCAGTCC
>JAKORR010000959.1 GCA_029777735.1 Armatimonadota bacterium
ATCAACCTGCCACCGGGCGGCAAGACCGACCTAGTCCCGCTGATCACCCCGCCGGGCCCAGGGGTCTTCAAGGTAGCTGTGGACATAAGCGCGGGCAAAGGCGGCCTGGAGTGGTTAGAGGACCTGATCAGCCTGGCGGTGATTGACCCGGCACCAGCGGCGGACCTCAAGCCCCGGCCAGAATCGATGTTTGGGGGGCACGTGGACGCCATACGCCTCGATTGGCACCTGGACCTGGCCAAGCGCCTCGGCATGCGCTGGTTACGTAACCATGACGCCCTCCAGTGGACCTGGTGGATCCGCACCGAGCCCCAGAACGACCAGTGGCAATGGCACGATGAAGAGCTAGGAAAACTCACAGACAGGGGCCTACTGCTGCTGGGCGAGTTCCTTCACTGCCCAGCTTGGGCCGCCGACGCGCCTCCTGGCATCGACCTCACCGGCAGCCACTACCTGTACTCGGCCTACCCACCCAAGGACTGGGCTGAGTTCGCCGAGTACGTTTACGAGACGGTACGGCACTACCGGGATCACATCCACAACTGGGAGATCTGGAATGAGCCCTATTACAACGGCTTTTGGAAGGGCACGCCAGAGCAGTACGCACGCCTGGCCAAGATTGCCTATCGCGAGTGCAAACGGGCCGACCCGAGCTGCACGGTATGGGGTGCCTGTACACACCTGAGCACTCAGGACTGGCTGGAGCGCGCGCTTAAAGCCGGGCTGGGCAAGTCAATGGATGGTCTGAGCATGCACGGCTACAGTGTCTCGGCCGCACTAGACAGCGCCAACAATCCCTACGGAGGTGTTGGGCGCTTGCGGAACCTACTCGCCAAGTACGGCCGTCCCGGAGTGCGCATATGGGATACAGAAGCCGGTGTGCCGTCCACAAGTTTCCTGGACCAGCATCGTGCGGGCGTATCCGAGCCCGACGCCAAGTACCACTTCCGCAACGCGGCGGCGGAGCTGGTGAGGATGTATGTGGAGCACGCCGCCGTTGGTATCGAGAAACTGTTTTACTACAACTGCATCTATACTCGGCAACCATGGCCCGCGCGTCCCGAGTCGCCCAAGGACAAGATCGACAACGGCCTTATGGACGTCGGCGGAGTTATCAAACCCACCGGCGTTGCCTATGCCACCTGTGCGGCGCTGCTCGAGGACGCTAAGTTTGAACAACGTGTGGACACTCCCGCGGGCCTGCGGGCATACCTATTCGCCCGCGGAGACACGACCGTGGGCGTCGTGTTCGGAAGCTTTCACAGCTTCGCAGAGAGCCGGCGTGTAGCCCTTGCGCTGCCCGACTGGGCCCCAGCGAACGAACCGGCCTTCCGCGACGTTATGAACGCAAAGCTCCTACCCAAGGCGTTGGGGCAGGGGCAGGTGGAGATAACGATCTCGCGCCTGCCGTGGTTCGTGTCCGCCAGAGTACCGGTGGAACACGTGGCTGCATGGCTCAAGGGCGCCAGGAAGCTTTAGACAAGGGAGAAGGTTATGCTAAACCCGCGGCCACGGCCGCGCCAGTCCTCTTTGGGACCCTGCGGCGGCTGGCTGATCTCCGGGCACTGCTAGAGGCCGTCACGGCGGCCTCGTCCCTCAATGTGTGACCCGATAGATGATGACGTCGCCTGAGACGAAGACGGGGCGAAGCGTCGGCAAGTCACGGGCCGGGCTGTCGGGGAAGGGCACAGGTCCGCCGACGGCCTCCTGCGCAACCGCCAGCATACTGCGCTGGATCAGTCGCTCGTATTGGCCCCACCAGACATAGGTTGCACCAACGTTGTGCAGGATACTCGCGCGCGCCTGTGGCAGCAGGCCCGGCGCATAAAAGGTCGCCACCTGTCGCACCGCTCGTGGGAAGTCAAGCGTCTCGGCCCAGTGGCCAACCACTACCTTCGCACGGCACCAGGCCGGAAGGTGGTTGCCGATCAGCGACGAGCTCATCACCACATCCCCAGATTGGGCGTGGCGAGCAAGCCACTGCAGTCCCCTCACTTCGTCGACGGTCAGGTATACCGGCGGCATCAGCACGTGGCGCAGGTCCGCGTAGTTAACCGCAACGTGCTGCATTGAGTCATAGACAAACACCACATTGGACGGCAGCGACAGCAGTACGAAAACGGTGCCCCCGATGAGAATCAGCCGCCTGCGTCGTGCGAGGCGCTGGTTGGGCGAGAAGAGCCTGGACGGGCGACGCTCGACCAGCCAGGGCAGCGCGACGCCCAGCGCTAGCGCGGCCAAATAGCTAAGCGAAAGATGCAGGCCCTCGGCCATTTTGCGCTGAAAGCTCACCGGCGCGTAAACCAGCACCAGGGTGGCCATCGCCCAGCCCACCATCGCCAGAGATCGCGGATGTCGGGGACGCAACACCCAGGCCGTGAGCATACCCAGCACCGCTGCCAGTCCCAACAGCCCGTAGCCGGCTGCGTAATCTACCGGGCGAGGCGAGAGCGTAGGAGTGCTGATCTTGGTGAGATAGGAAGGATCGGCGCCGCTCACGTACCAGGCCCACAGCAGCGACGGCGCCCCAATCAGCCACATTACCCCATAGAGTCCCACGGCTCGGGCCAAGCCTGTATTTCGCCGCAGGACGAGGACCGCAGCCCAGAGCAGAATCGCAGCGTGCACCGCGAAGACGTCATAGGTGTGTATGTTGCCCAAGACCAGCAGCAACAAGCCCGCCAGCGTCGCCGCCTTCAGACTGCCACGCTCCAGCGCGCGCCATGCCCACAGCAACACTAGGCACATCAGCCCCACCGACCAGGTGAAGAGCGGGTTGAGCAGGAAGCTGAGGAAGGTCACCGCCTCGGGCATAGCCTGCCAGCTCGCGGCACAGTCCATGGGGTACACGGGAACCTGCCTGCCCGCATAGGCCAGCAGCGTGAAGATCCAGCCGAAGCCCGATGCAAGAGAGGCGAAGAGAAGGCTGAAAACGCGCACCGAGTGGATTGCCGTCACATGGGCGACGAGACAGTAGAAGGCGTAGAGTGCGCAGGGAATGCCCAGCAGACGAGCGAGATGAAAGGCTTGCAAAGGGCTAAGACGAAGAACACGGGCGATGGTACCGAGGACAAAGAGAAATATATTGAAAAAGCGTGGATTTTGGGGATGCGTAGTGAACTGATTTGCAGCGACCCAAGAGCCTTCGCTGTGCTGTCTAATCCAAGAGAGATAGACATTACCTTCGTCCACTCCCCAGATGAAGCCCGAAAAATAACGGTCGGGGCCGCTCCAAAGCTCAGCCACAACGTAGGGCAGGCTGGCGAATAGGATCATGACAGCGGCCCACAGGAGAACGCCCGCGACTTCGCGGTGGGAAAGATTTCGCGTGGCGAGGATGGGGCCCTTGATGTAGAATTCCTCCAATAGCCCAAGTGGACGGAAACGATCCGTTTGTCATTGTTGGTACGAACATACTCGGCTTTGTCTCGACAAGCAAGAGGTGAGACCGTCTGGCCAGTGGGAAGGCGTGCCCTGGGTAGCCCGGGGCGATTCCAGCCAGCACAGGCGCGGTGGGATGCGACAGGACATATGGAGGGCGGCGTGGCTGGTGACGATTACCGGCCGATAGCATGGTCTTGCGGGATCGTGGACGACAAGGAGACACGCAATATGGTCATCAGCCACTGCCACGTTGGCGCGGGTAAGTTTGGCTTGTCTAACCATCCTAAAGACGGAACGATTCCGCGCCTTGTCGAGCTGCTGGAAAAGTATGGCGTGGCCCGCGCTGTGGTTTTTGCACCCTTCCCCCATGAGGGTCTGGGATGGGGCGGACCCGCTGTGGAGCAGTTCGACCACCCCAATGACTGGTTGCTAGCGCAGTTGCCAAGCTATCCGCAGCTCTGGGGCTTTGCGACCGTGAACCCTTCCGAGGTGGATGCACCCGACAGGCTGCGGCGAGGTGTAGCGGCCGGGCTTGTCGGGGCCAAGGTGCATCCGCCCGTGCATGGCATAACGATCAACGACCCGGCCCTAGACCCCTTCTGGGCGACAGCCGAGGAGTTACGTATCCCCATACACCTTCATACTGGGGCCCACGGAGGGCGGCTCAGCACCTATCGCCCACTACTTGTCGATGATGTCGCCCAGAAGTATCCCAACTTGCCCATCATCATGGATCACCTGGGCGGATACGCACTCTTCTACGAGGCGCTAGCGGTGCTGCACAACAACCAGAACGTCTACGCAGGATTCACACAGGCCGCAGGGCGATACAACCTCTACCATGTGCCTCTCGACCGTGTGGCCGTGGTGCTCGACACGGTGGGACCCGAGCGGGTGGTGCTTGGCCTAGATTACCCGTGGAACCGTGACAACGACGCGGCCCTCGAACAGGACCTGACCTGGGTTCGCAGCTTCGGCTTGGGCCGCGAGGAGACGGACAAAATCCTGGGTGGTAACATTACAAGGCTTATCGAGGCTCGTAGAGCGTCCCGGTGAGGCTTCCCGGGCGTTGCCAGGTTTCCCTATCGGCGGTGTGACGAGTGACTGTCAGTTATCCGATCTACGATGTTATTTGCCTAGGTTCTTGCTGCTGGGACGTGCTCGGGGTCTGCGAAGAGTATCCCCAGCTCGACCAGAAGCGGCCGCTATCAGAACTATCTGAGCAGGGCGGCGGCCAAGCCGCGACGGCTGCGGCAAGCATCGCACGACTGGGTGGCAGAGTGGCCTTTGTGGGACGAGTGGGCAATGACACTTACGGCCGCAACATTCGTGACGCCTTTGAGGAAGCGGGGGTTGATACGTCTTGGGGGCTGGAGGTTGTGCCTGGCGGGCGCTCCCAGTTCGCCTTTTGCGTGGCGGAGAAGGCCACCGGGCGGCGAGCGATTCTCTGGCGGCCCCCGAGTCTCGAACCCTTTGAACCCCAAGCTCTCGACCGTCGCCGCATGATGGACACCAAGGCTGTGCTTGTGGACGGACACCACGCGCGGGCGGCGGCCGTGTTTGCCTCTTGGTGCCTGGAGGAGGACATCCCAGTCGTGGCGGACCTCGAGCGACCGCGCGACGGCTTGGAGGAGCTATTCGCGGTGGTCTCCTTCCCGGTGCTTCCGGAAGACTTCGCCCTCG
>JAKORR010000960.1 GCA_029777735.1 Armatimonadota bacterium
AAGGTTTGTCTTGTTCGGTCAGGTTTCCGCTGACCATGAGGTCTCAGGCAGGGATGGTCCGTGAAGACCGAAGGACAGGCAAAGGTCTATGAGGCACAGCGCCAGCACATGGTGGATCACCAACTGCGTGCCCGCGGTGTGCATGATGAGCGTGTCTTGGCGGCCTTTGCTAAGGTACCCCGCGAGGAGTTTGTACCGGAAGACCTGCGCCCTGCCGCCTACGAGGACCGGGCCCTACCCATCGGCTATGGACAGACCATTTCCCAGCCCTATATGGTGGCCGTGATGCTCGAGATGCTGGATGTCCACTCCGACCATACGGTCCTGGAGGTCGGAGCCGGCTCCGGCTATCAGGCTGCCCTGCTTAGTCTTCTCGCCAAGCAGGTGTACGCCATCGAGATCATCGAGCCCCTGGCCCACCGCGCCCGGGCTACGCTTGCCGCCTTGGGCTATACGAATGTCACGGTACTGTGTGCCGACGGGACGTTAGGCTACGAACCAGGAGCGCCCTACGACCGGATCATAGTGGCCGCAGCTTGTCCCGAATTGCCGCCGCCTCTCGTCGCACAGCTCAAGGAAGGCGGGCGCATAGTGGCACCGGTGGGCCGGCGCGGCGTACAGGAATGTGTGGTAGGCGTCAAGAGAGGCGAGGAGCTGGAGATCACCAAGACCCTCGGCTGTGTCTTCGTGCCGCTCGTGGGAGCCTATGGCTGGAAGCGGCGCGCCTGGTAGCCTTATCGCCTGGGCGGGTCGCGTGGGTCTCGTACCGAGTGATGACAGAGGCGCGCCTTAGACGTCTCGTTTAGAGCTAAGACGCAACAGAAATATCTTTGTGATCAAGGAGCGGTCACTCTTGTACCGTATAGGTTATCGCACCGCCAGCTTCGGTAATCAGGGTCTCCGCGAGGCCTTCCAGGCCCTTGGAGCCTTGGGCTATGACTCGGTGGAACTGTGTCTCGAGCGCGAAGAGATAGATCCGCTTGGGCTTACAGCAGAGAAGGCCGAGGAGGTGTTGGAGGCCGCCCAGCGGAGCGGACTGACCATCCACTCCGTCAGCTACCATGGCGACGGGCAGGAGTGGGCCGCCCGCGCGGAGCGTCAGCTCGCGGCCGTCAAGGTAGCGCCGTGGTTTGGCGTGAAGACGATCGTAGTCAACACGCCACCGGCCTCGGCTGACGTTGATGCCGAGGCCGTGGTCCAAGACCTTTACACGGTCGCCGAAGCCGCAGAGCGGGCCGGCGTGCGCGTCGCTGTTGAGCCCGAGCCCGGCCTTGTGGTAGGCACCGTCGCTGATGCCCTGCGGGTGGTCACTGAGTGTCCTAGCCACTCTCTTGCCGTCAACCTGGACGTGGGCCATGCCTTCCTGACCGAGCCAGATCTGCCGGCGGCCATCGCCTCGCTCCGCGGCCTGCTGGCACATACACATTTCGAAGACATGCCAGCGGGTGAGCACCGCCATTGTGTACCTGGCGAGGGTGACCTTGACCTGGTGGACACCATATTAGCTTTGTGGGACGCGGGCTTTCGAGGCGTGTTGACTCTGGACCTCTTCGGCCCCTTTGACGACCCTCTGGCCGTTGCTCAGAAGGCGCTCTCCGCGACGCGCAAGGTTCTCAGGGAGGCCTATTCTCGTGCCCACCCACGGTCCTAAGCGCCTACCCTACGACGCCCACGTCCACACGACCAACTCTGACGGCCACAACCCATTGGCTTCCTGCGTGCGGGCTGCGGAGGCCGTAGGTCTGAGCTGTGTGGCCATCACGGACCACTACTGGGGCGGCGAGCCCTTGGCCGAGTGGGTCAAGGCCATCGCCCAGGCGGACGCCGCCAGCCCCGTGACCGTGGTCCCAGGTGTCGAAGCCGTCATTTCGGACGCCAGTGGGAGGGTGAGCATCGACAGGGAGCAAGGGCAGCTGGTCCGGTGGGTGCTAGCAGACTTCGGCGCCCGCACAGAGGGCATCGGGATCAATCCGCCAGCTACGATCGAAGGGTTTCTACACAATGTGGAGACCGCGATGTGCGGTGCAGCCCGTAACCCTGTTGTCGACGCCATCGCCCACCCCTTCAACCTGGGGCGGTTCCCAGCTCGGGCGAATCCGGAGGACCTGCCGCGGGACTTGCTGGTGCGTGTGGCAGACACCATGGCCGCCAACGGCTGTTCCTATGAGATCATGAACCAGGCCTTCTGGTGGCACCCAGACCTGAGCGTAGTCGAGTATGTGGCCCAGATCGTGCCGGTGTTGCACGTGTTTGCCGACGCGGGGGTGAACTTCGTGGTCGGTAGCGACGCGCACTCCTGCGGCGCCGTTGGCAACCTGGGCTTTTGCAAGCGGCTTATGGACGCCGCCGGCCTGGGCATGGAGCATCTCATCGACCTGCAAGAACTCAACGACCGGCGTCGCCGGGAGCAGGCTCGGGGCCAACGTTTAGCATGAAGGCCGCCACCGCAGCGTGCGACCCCTAGTCGCACCTTTGGCCCAGCGTCCGCAACTCGGATTCCGTTCTGCAGGTTCTAGGGTTCGTACTCGATGACTAGTTCCGGCCCCTGGTCAGTCTCGCTGGACATGTAGGTGGCGCCGTCACAGCTTGTCGGCTCGATGACCAGGTTTAGCTCCTTCATTCCGGTCAGGTCCACCTGTAGAGGCCTTTCTTCCCATACGTCTCGGCCCACGCTGCCTAGCTTCGCCACCTGTTGCCCCGGCTTGGGTCGGTTGTTATAGCTGAGTTTCGCGGGATCCCAGCCTCCCTCGACCAGACAGATAACGCCTGAATCGTTGCTCTCCGAGTACTCCGCCTGGGCGGTCCGGATGCGGAAGACGACCGATACTACCTTACCTGGCACGTCCACAGGGAAGCGGAGGTAGGCAATGTTATGGCTGGCGTCACCCATGCGCTCGGCACCGCCATCCACAAGTATCGTGGTGCTCTTGCTGTTGTCGGCGGTCGGCGCGCCCGCGCTCACGAAGGTGTCCACCGAGGGTCTGATGACCTGGCGCTTCCTCGGCCCTAGGTACTCGAGGACGACCTGGCGCTGAACATCGACCATACCGTCCTGGCGAACTAGCCGAACGTCCACGGCATGCCGCGCGGGTGGGCCCTTCGTGACCACCTTCGCGGCAAGCCGTATCTTCATCGTGGCGTCCGGAGCAAGGCGCACCCTGTCCTCGCTCAGAGTGAGCGCGAAGGCCGGTGGCGCCGTTACCTGCAGCGACCCTACAAACTCCTTCTCCCCGCGGTTGGCCAGCACGATCTCGCCCATGGTCTCGGCGTCGGCATCGCTGAGCAGCAAAGACGGCACAAGCATCCCCACGCTCAGCACACGCTCGCGCGCCACCTCGATGGTGTTGATCAGCGGGGCCCGGGTCTTGTCGGGTTTCTGCAGTTTGGGTACCAGTTCGAGCTTCAGGTCCTTGTCTACCGGAATGCCTCTGAACTCCTTGATCACGGCTCTATCGGGGCCACCGGCGGCCTTCACCACGTCGAAGTCCTGTTCCACGACCTTGCCCTGCAGCTTGATGTCAAAGACCCGCTGGCCTGGCCTGTCGGTGTCGGGCGCCGAGAATCCCAGGCGAACAATGTATTCGGCCCTCCCGTCCCCCTCACCCACCAGCGGCACCAAACAGTTAGTCAGCCCTACGCAGCCCGAGGCATACAGCCACGGGTCTTCAGTGCCCGCCACCCGTGCCAGTTCGGACGGTTCGCCGTAGTAGCCACAGCCGGGCAGGATGCTCACCGCGAGCTGCAGGTTGAGCCGCATGCGCCCCCCGGGCCGTGGGTAGCTGAGCCACAGCCTGCCTTTCGAGTCCGTGCGATCGCCGGGTGCACCCAGACTTAGCCGCAGGTTCTTGATAGGCATCAAGTCGCCGCGCGACGCGTAGATGCCCCAGGCCTTGCGTTCAGCTCTGGGCTTGAAAACCGTTGTGCACTGGATCGAGTACAGGCACACGCACCCCGAACTCGCCTCGGGCACGATCACCAGCCCCGCTGCGGGAATCTGGTTGATCCAACAGCCTGGTCGCTGTCCCCCGAAGTGCTCTGTGCCCTGGTCACGAATCAGATCGTAGTAGCCAATACAGCCGGACCGGAAATAGAGTCCGTTGGGCGAGCCCGAGATACAGCCGCAGTGGTGACCGGGGCGTTCCCATTCCCAGACCGTCTTCCTATCAGTGAGCGGGTGTACTCGCATCTTCTGCTCGCCGGTCTGCAGGTCAAAGGCCCAGGGCTCCGCGTAGAGTGTGCCCCCTACGATCAGCGGACGGATGCGGCATCCCACCGCCTTGGACCACTTCGGCGAACCATCTTTGGTGGACAAGGCTACCACTCGCCGATCCGCGTAAGCCCCGCCCAGGAACTCATTCCAGTAGTGTCCGTCGCCGTAGGCGCCGGTGAAGGCCAACACGCCCTTGTGGGCCATGGCGATAAGATTGTCCGCGCCGCAGCCGGTCAGGTCCACCGGTTTCTCCCAGACCTTTTCGCCCGTCTTGGCGTCCAAGGCTATCACAATGCGCACATCGCACTTGGCCAGTTCCTTCGCCACCGCCGCATCGTCCAAGCCCTTGGCCTTCAGCTCCGCGGTCCGCTCCTGCAGCGTGGCACTCCGCTCCGTGGCTGTGGCTCTGTCGTCAGCGAAGAGCATCCGCCCGTCGCTTATCGAGATCGTGACGTTCCGGATGGTCTTGCCAGTATGCCGCCAGACGAGCTTACCGGTGTCAATGTCATAGGCGAAGACGCTATCGCTGAACTGCGACTTGAT
>JAKORR010000961.1 GCA_029777735.1 Armatimonadota bacterium
CAGCGGATGTCCCCTGGTCCCGAGCCTGGAACGACATCCGCGATGCTGAAGACCGATGGGAAGGGAACCGCCTGGTCCCGGAGGCACATGTCCACCAGATCGGTCAGCTGCAGGTCGCCACGATATGCATCCCAGACAGCCGACCGGGCATCTGTCAAGAAACAGCGGACTCGCTCAAGGCGCTCCAGCCGGCAGAGGGCGTGGACCGCGATCTCGGCAAAGAGCAAGTTATCCGCTAACGACACCCTATTGTGGTTAGTCAGGGTCATGGTTCAAGACTTCATCCACACCAGCCGGGGCTTCACGCGCGCGGACGCACCCCTCTTGTAGATACCGTGGGCTTCTCGTTCTTCGTGTACCCCTCGGTGTGGACGGGCGGCCGCCCAACCGGCCTACTCTGGCGCTGCCGGCGGACGGCAATCGTGAAGAGCACAGTATGGGCGTCTCTCCGAGGCCAGATCCGCCACGGAGACCTCGCTCAAGATCGGCCCGACGGAACCGCCCGTGTCCAGCGGCACTGCCCGACCCCCCTTCGGCCTTTCGTTCTGTTCAACGAGTCGGGCTGCGCTTCCTGCACTAGCCCGTGGCGCCACTACTGCCCCGCTGACTGCTACAGATCTGCCGCTCTATGCGCAGGCAGTCTGTCTCAGGAATCTGGGCATCCTAGCGGATTACGGGGCACCCGGTCGATGTACGGCCGTGTGGGCATACGACGCTACCAGGAGCAGGAGATGTGACACCGGAGGCGAAGACAGGAGCGAAGGTAGCCCTGCCTTACCAAGCCCCAGGTCAGTTCCCGTCTGGTGCACTCGCCATCTCTCCGGGAGACCCACGTTGTATCGTGTTCTCCCCGCGCTGGTCGCGCAGGTGGTCGTGGTCTGGCTTGCCGAGACTGGGCATGCCTTGGAGGAAACGGCTTCATGAGTCAGGCTCACCCGCTGGATGTGCTTCAGTCCTACCGCGTTGGGAGTTGCGGTGCAACCACCGAGCTCCAGCGTGCCGGGGCACCGGGGATCCAGATCGATTTCGCCGTCGAGCGCCTGGTGGATGATGTGGTTGCCGGCCGGGTGCGGGCGGTGATCCTC
>JAKORR010000962.1 GCA_029777735.1 Armatimonadota bacterium
AGCCTCGCGGTGACGCGGCAGCTTCCTTCAGGTGGTCAGGTACACGAAGTGTGCAGTTCCCGCGGGATAGACTTGGCCAGATGGCCGAGGAGGCCGGTGGCCCTAGCTGCCGCGTAGGAACGGGCGCGCGGGTGGCTGGTTTCCCATGGAAGTGGGCTAAAGATTCTGCTCCGGAGCATAGCTGGGAGACGGCTGCCCTGTGATTATTCCTGCCCTGAGCCCTCACGAGGGCTTCTTCGCGGCCAAAGATTCTTCCTGAGTAAACCGAACACTCCCGCGTGCTAGGACGAAGTCCAAGCTTATCTTATCTCCTCGCCTCGGCAGGAAAGCTGGTCTGCCGACCAGACAAAAGCGTCGGGGCGGCTGGTAGGTTCGGGAGCCGAAGGTCGCCCCGGCACAGCCAAGGGTCGGCCAAAGCCTCGGCAATGCCCGGCAAGGCGGGCACAAGCCTACTGACCAGCCAGTAAGGGGCCTTTCGGCGGACCAAGGGCTATCCCACAGCCGCTCAGCGCTGGGCGCGGTCCTCAGTGGCTGCCTCCACAGCGCGGGCCAGCACCTCAGCCACGTGCAGTACCTGCATGTCCACGCCAAACCTGCGGGTCCCGTACTGTAGCTGGATGATGCAGGAGGGGCAAGCGGTAACAGCCACGGGGGCACCGGTCGCCCGAAGGTTCTCTATCTTCCGCTCCAGGATCCCCAATGATAGCTCGGGATGCATGACGTTATAGGTGCCTGCGCCACCACAGCACCAATCAGCTTCCTTTAGCTCGACGAGGTCACAGCCAACGCGCCGCAGCAACTCGCGAGGCTCCACGAAGATGTTTTGGCCGCGTACCAAGTGGCAGGGATCGTGGTAGGTCACGCGCAGGGGTTCGGTCAACCGCGGCAGGTCGAGCTCGAGGGCAGCCTGGGTGAAGTCGCGGATTCTGTCACTAACTACTTTCCCCTCCTCGCCCAGCAACTCCTCGTACTTGCGCAAGAAACTCGTGCAACTTCCGCACTCGCTGACGATGTAGTCGGGCGCGAGAGCCGTCAGGGGCCCAAGGTTCCTTCGCGCCAGTCGCTCGACCGACTCGAGATCGCCGTAGGAATAGGGTGGCAGGCCGCAGCACACGTGCTCGACCACAAGCAGCTCCGCACCACCGGCATGGAGAACCTTCAAGGCGGCCTCGCCAGTGTGGGGGAGTTGCAGGTTCGTGCCACAGCCGATGAAGTACAGCAGGCGCGGGCCGGCTAAGCCTTCAGGCTTGGGCCAAATCCAGTAGCCGAGATTGTCCTGTTGTTGCCGCTCGAAGCCGAGAGCTTTCAAACGGTCTCGCAGGAAGGTCCTGGGCATGGTTTCGACCAGTCCCTCAGCGCCGTCAAGGCGGGCATTAATCCACCGGAGCAGCCCTAGGCGATGTGCCAAGGAACTCAGACCGCTGCGTTTGCCCAGCCCTACCAGTTTTACTACGCGTCGCAGCAGGCGCGGGTTGGGC
>JAKORR010000094.1 GCA_029777735.1 Armatimonadota bacterium
CACGCAATTTCAAGCCCTACATGAAGAAGGGACGCTGGCTGGGCGCGCTACTTTTCGGGATGGATCAGAAGCTGCTGCGGGGCAAGGCCCCGTGGACCCTGCATAACCGCGCCGACCACGACACGCTGCGGCCCGCTGCCGAGTGTGCCCCGATCAACTATCCCAAGCCCGATGGGGTGCTTACCTTCGACCGGCTGTCGTCCGTGTTTCTCTCCAACACGAACCATGAAGAGGAGCAGCCCTGCCATCTGCAGCTCGGCGATCCCGACGTGCCGATCCGCATCAACCTGGCGCGCTTCGACGCCCCGGAGACCCGCTACTGCCCGGCCGGTGTGTACGAAATCGTGAAGGAGGGCGAGGCTGCCGAGTCCCGCCTGCAGATCAACAGCCAGAATTGCATCCACTGCAAGACCTGCGACATCAAGGACCCCACCCAGAACATCACCTGGGTCACGCCCCAGGGCGGTGAGGGCCCGATCTACCAGGGGATGTAGTCAAGCCTTTCGGGAGAATGTCGAATCAGACGGGAGTGGGGTGATACACCTCCCTCTCCTCAATTCCTTCCCATTCCCGCGACATTTGTAGTGGTCAAGTAATACCGGACACCTCGATAGGGTGCTGTACTGCAGTTTTCCGTTCATAGGCTGTGGGCGGCAGGTAGCCCAGCGTCGAGTGCAGACGGACGTTGTTGTAGAACCCGACGATGTAATCGGTAATGTCACGGCACGCCTCGGCGTGGTTGGCGTAGTCGTTTTGCCAGACCCGCTCCCTCTTCAGATTCAGGAAGAAGCGCTCCATGACGGCGTTGTCCCAGCAATTGCCTTTGCGACTCATGCTGCCCGTCAAGCCATGACGGCTCAGCAAGGCACGGTGGGCTTCGCTGGCGTACTGACTGCCACGGTCGGAATGCACGATCAGGCCCGCCGGCGGTTGGCGCTGCGTAATGGCCATCTGCAAGGCCGAGCACACCAGTTCGGCAGGCATGTTCGGCGCCATGGCCCAGCCGACAATCTTGCGCGAGTACAGATCCAGCA
>JAKORR010000963.1 GCA_029777735.1 Armatimonadota bacterium
CCCCGGCCTGGGTGGCCAACCTTCGCGCCGCACAAACCGCTCAAGTCATGGCCAACGGGGTGCGCACCACCGTCCGTGCCCGCGAACTCGAAGGCACCGAGCGCGAGGAGAAACTCGCCGAGATGGTCAAGGTGTGGCCCAACTATCGGATCTACGTAGAGAAGGCGGCCCCGAGGGTCATCCCGATCTTTCAGTTGGAGCCCGTCTTAGGCGCCTGAGGCAGCGGCCTGCAGGCCGGCAATATTGAGCACCTGCATCTGGAGCATCGCGGCCTCCGCCCGTCTCTGCTCAGTTCAGCGATGACCCGTTTGCTATGGCTAGTGCGAGAATCGCCCCCGTCGACGTCCCCTACAAGAACCGATGCGACGACACTCTGGGGTCAGGAGTTCTTTGCCTCAGCGTTCTACCGGCCACTACTTGTGATTTGGCCTCGCAGTCGAATAGAGCCAGTCGGATTTTGGAAGGATGCCAGGTGTGACCGGTTCTCCCACATCGCCGAACAGAGTCAGTTTGTGGCTTGTGAGCGTGCTGCTCTTCGGTCTGATGGTGAACTGGGTCTCGAGTTGGACCGAGAACTCCTGGTGGCTGGTGGTAGTGGATGTCCTCGCGGTGGCTTTGCTGGTCCTCACTCTCCCAGGCGGCTTCTTCAGCACACCCGGCCCTCTTGGGCGTGCGATGGCCGTACTTCTCATCGTGTTCTATGTGTCCAGTGGGCCGATGCTGCTCGGCACCGACAAGAGGTTGGCCGCTGGCATAGCGTCTATGGCACTCCTGTGGGTCACTGCCTCAGCTCTTAGTTGGCGCTCGCTACGTACGCGACTCTCCTTTGATCTTGCGGCATCCGGCCTGGCGCTCCTGCTTGTCGGCGCGGCGACCCTCCAGCTTGGGGTCGAGGCGCTGGGAGACCGAACCACATTGATCGGCGTGGTGCTCCTGCTAGGTGGTGGGGCGACCCTGCTGTTCGGTACAGCGCTCCTGCGAGACCAGAGGACATTGATCGGCGTGGCGACCCTACTGATCGGTGCAACGCTCCTGCTGGGTGGTGTCACGGCCCTACTTAACGGGCACACACTCACTGCCTTTGTGCTCAACCTGGGTGGTGCGGCATTCCTATTGTTCGGTGCGGGACTCCTGCGAGACAGGAGCACGTTGCTCGACGTAGCGCTCATGCTGTTCGGTGTGGCGCTCCTGCTGGGTGGTGGCTGCGCCTTGTTAACCGGGCACACCCTGACCGCCCTCGCGACACTTCTGGGCGGGGGGTCGCTTCTGCTGGCTGGTATCGCGGCCCTGCTTGACCGAAGCGCCCCGATCGGTATAGCGGCCCTGCTATTCGGTGTCTCGCTCCTACTGGAGGGTGTCGCGGCTCTCCTGGACCGCAGCACGCTGCCTGCAGTGGCGGCCCTATTAGTGGGCATGGCCACCCTGAAAACGAGTGTCACAGCACTAGAGAACCGGAAACCTGTGCCAG
>JAKORR010000095.1 GCA_029777735.1 Armatimonadota bacterium
AGTTACGGTTGAAGGTGAGGAGATTCGCCTCACGCCTAAGGAGTTTGACCTCCTGTTCAAGCTCGCAAGCAACCCGCGGCGCGTATTTACCCGCGAAGAGCTCATCGAGCAAGTGTGGGGCTACACCACTCCCCGCGGCGACCTGCGAACCGTCGACACTCACATCAAGCGTCTGCGCAAGAAAGTGGAGGAAGGCCGAGACGTGCCGTGGTCGTTGGCTACTGTCTGGGGTGTCGGTTACAGGTTCGACGTAGGTCAGTAATAAGGTAAGCTGTTTGACGGCACGCACAACACCCAGGAAGCTGCCGCTTAGCGTCTCTGGCGGTAGAAAAGGTGCCCAACTAAAGGGATATCTGTCCTTCACTTGGGGATCTTGATATCGCAAGGCCTTGGGTTGTTAGCTAGTGCTGTCACTTTGGTTCTATCCACACTTCTCGGGCACGCCCCGCGAAGCGGCCTATAATTATATAAGTAGGCCGACTTGCGGGACCTCTGCTAGACTACTGAAGAGCCAACCTCCTTGGGCTTTCCCTTAGGCTTAGACCGATTGGCTCGTCTCTGCGCCGAAGTCACGGCTCTTGCTCGGACTTCGCCCCGAAGCTCAGGTTGGTACAGGTCAGGAACATCTGGGAGACACCTAACGCGAGCTGATCTGATTTAGGGCGGCCCTGTGCTTCGCCGGGGAGAATGGTGGGTAGGGTAGTTGTCCACGTCTAGTTCATTAATATCTACAATAAATTCTACAATAAATAGCCAGTGCAAAGAAGCACTGCCCACCTGCTGTCGCCGGACAGGGGATGGTTGCGTCTCGGTCTGCTCGGACCCCGCTTATCTTGGTCGTGAAGGTATCTACCGACAGCGCTTCCCAGACCTTGAGCGATCCGAGCGATTGGCAGGAGATCGAGGCCAGAGGAATGTGAGAGGAAGGCAACAGCGCGATCGTCTCGCCGCAGAGACAGGTCCCGGACAACTTCGTGCCTGCATTTGTCTTGATTGTGGTGATTCTGTCTGATATCGAGCCACAGGGAGAGAGCCGGCGGGGAAGCAGAAGCCTGTTTTCTGGCTGGGATTCCACTGGCAGAGACCGGAAGACGCTTTAGTCGGGATCGCCCAGAACTCCTGCGGCCTCAAATCGACGCCGCAGGTCATGCGGATCCAGCCTCCGCGGCGAGGTGCCCGTCAGAGCCGCCGTGGCGGCCGCGATGCCGGCGGCCTGGCCCAAAGCCCGTACTGGTCCTACTACTCGCATCGCCGACTGCCCCTCGAAGGTCGCGGAAATACAGCGTCCGGTGACTAGGAGGCCGTCGGGTCGTACGGGGACTAGGCAACGGAAGGGCACTTCGTAGTAGTCGCCTGGGGGTGGAGGCTTGATGCTCACGCCCGCGCGGTCTGGGTAGTGCACATCAATAGGGTAGGCAGAGCGCGCGGCCGCGTCCTCGAACTTGGCGCCGGTGAGGACATCGTCGGCGCTGAACACGTACTCGCCCAGGATACGGCGCGTCTCACGGACGCCGACCATCGGCGCGGTCCATGCCACGTAGCCTTGCTCGAACCCGGCCATATACCGGCGGCAGAACTCGAGGATGCTTGGTATCAGCCGACGACCCTCGATCTGTGCGCGGGTCAGGTCCTCGGTGCGGGCGCCATTGACCCTCATGATGCGCGGGCAGTTGAAGAACAGCTCGCCGTGGCGCCCGGGCATGCTGAAGAACTGGATGTATCCACCTTCCTGGTCCGAGAAGATGCCCTCCTCGGTTGCCTGGCTCAGTACCTCCTCGATCCACGGTGGCGTGTTGTAATTCCGCGCGAAGCCAAACCCGAATCGCGGTGGCACTGCCTGAATCCCGCGCTCGCTCAGCCACTGTGCCAGACGATCGAGGTCCACGCCTCCGACGACGAAGCGCAGGGAGGCAGACTGATTCAGGCCGTCCTCGGGCCTGCCAGACTGATAGGGGCATCCGGCTATCACGGCCAGGTCTGCGTCACCCGTTGCGTCCACGAAGACGCGGGCCGTGATCTCGCGTTGGCCGGATTTGTTGTGGACCTCTATAGCGGTGACCGCCCCCGACGTCACGACAGCGCCAGTGAGCAGCGTGTAGTAGAAAAGCTCGACGCCGGCTTCGGCCGCCAGTGACTCGAGCACGAACTTGAGCGCCTCGGGGTTGTGATACACGCCGTCAGCCCCGGGATAAGCCTCGAGTCTCTGGATAACCTCGTCGGACAGCCCTCGCACGAGCCAGCGGTTTCCCAGGCGGTGGCCCATCATGGGCGTGACGAGCGCGAAGCTGGTCGTGCCGCCCAGAGCGCCAAACTGCTCAACGCACAGCGTGCGCGCACCCTCGCGGGCGGCAGCTAGGGCGGCGAGGCTGCCAGCTGTGCCTCCGCCAACGACCACTACGTCATACTCAGGCGTTGTGGGCATAATATTTTCTCCCTTGACCGTGCCGAGTGGACTCGAAATTCGGGAAATCGCACACCCGCACAAGGTGCCACGGCCCCATGGGCCTGCTGGACCCCATCCCTCGCGAGATCACAGGCACAGGGTTTCTTCCGCCCAGGCCGGTCCAATCCTGCTTAGCCAGCAGCCCTTGGGGCTGCGACACTGAGGTCTGGAGAACGAGGGTGCCCCGTAGTGCCCTGGCCGCCCCGGCTGTTGGGGGTCCTGGGTACCGTAGTTGTGGATTGGTGTGATCTCCTTCGTCCAGCGGGGGGGCAGAACAGGTTTTCCCAGCGGGAAGGAGGATCCCTAGGCTCCTTTGGAGACGGTGTTGCTTGCTGGGGATTCGAAAGTGGAACCCCTGACAGAGAACAGGTGCGGCTGAGATGCCCGCTGCGACTAAGGACCGTCGGCCACCAGATTCAGGTGTTGCTCATCACTGCCGCGCCCAGGAATCTCGACGCTGATGGTGGCGACGGTTGGAGAGTAGCCGTCGGGCGCTCGACCTGAGACCAGGCCGCTCTGTGGATCAATGGAGATCCACTCCGGACCTGCGACCTTGCGCCACAGGGGCTTTTCTACGTCCCAGAAGCTGGCGTTGTAGTAGCTTACGGTACCATCTTGGCCCTTGAGGGGACGGCAACGCAAGTCTCCGAGGGAGGCGAGGGAGTGGGGCTGATAGACATACTCTTGGCCTGGGGTTGCGGGCTGCGGCGGTCGCGTGTAGATGAAGGGGCGGGGAAGGGCGAGGTAGTCGCTAGGGCCGCTGCGCACGTTGTGCTCGTCGATGGCAACGACCCGGTAGAAGGCCTGATTAGCCGCCGTGCCACAGAGCCGCGGGCCCACGACGAGGATCTCGTCCTCTGTAGTCTCAGCAAGGAAATTCGCAGGGCGTTCCAGATAGTTTGGAATCGGCTGATTTGTCCATAGAATCTTGTACGACACATCCGACACACTGAAGCCCTGCTCGTCGCTGCCATAGATCCGGTAGCGTACCGGACGGCTGCCTACCTGGGTCGGCCGCCAGCGAAGGCGTATCTCGCCACGCGCCTCATCGGCTACACACTCAAGCCCTTCCGGCGGCGCGGGGACCTGGCAGGAAAAGCGCCACACGTGACTCCAGGGCCCCCAGACGCCAGCCGCGTCTAGGGCTCGCACCCGCCAGTAGTAAGTCGTGTTCGGGGCCAGCAGACCCTCCGATGGCAGCGTATACTGGGGCTTATCTCTGTCGGCGGTATTGGACACCAGCTTATGGAAGTTGGGCGATAGCGGCCAGGCCAGGTCTTCCCGCTCCGAGAGCTGGAACTGGTAGTCGGCGATCTTGTCACCATCGGGGTCCACGGCCGCTGGCCAGCGGAAGGAGATCCGAGTGCCTTGCACCCTCGCACCGTCGGCAGGAAATTCGGGTGAGGGCGGGGGCGCGGGTGGCCGTGTGAAGTCCAGCTCGCGCCAGGCCAGCGATACTCGCACTCGTCGCGCGGTGCTGTCGTCGACATAGTGTACCGTGTTCTCGCCAAGCTCCAGCTCTGGCAGTGACAGTGGCGCCATCTGCAGGTCGAACTTGAGCCGCAGGCTCTCTACGCCTGCCTTGCCGCACAGCGCCAGCCGTAGCATGGCGTCGTAGCGGGCTTGGCGTTCTCTGGGGAAGCAGCCGTCCAGGTTGGCGCGCAGCTCGCCTGAGCCTGTAGCCATAACCTCACCCAGTGAGAATGTCTCTTCACCCAGGACCAATGTGGCGGCCACCTGGCCCTCGCCACGAAGGCGGGCGGCGAAGTTGCCGCCGACGAAGGGGTAGGGCGAGTGCAGAGCCAGGTCTACGTGGCCCTGATCTGCCCCAGGGGCAAGGTGAATCGCAGGTAGATCCACGTCGCGTTCTCCCACAACGCAAGCCTTGTGGGCTGTCACCGCACAGGCGGCTCCTGGCCCACGAAGGTCGGGTTCGTAGACGAGCTCACCGTTGGCGATGCGGGCCAGTGCCTCGCGGCCCCAGTCCAGCAGGTCCTCGCGCCCGTGGTACTTACCCCGGCTGTCCCAGCGCCACACGAGGGCCTCGCCGGGCAGCAGATCGAAGCGCATGGTATGTCGCGTGTTCTGGCCGCGGCCCTCCTTGCGCTCACCCTCGTAGGTGTACAGGGAGGCGGAGAACTCGTCGCGGAAGCGGTCGTCGCGGCTGAGGATGCCATAGGTATGGGTGCGCTTCATCAGGTCGTGGTCGCGTACGATGTCGGATTCCCCAGCGAGAGTGTGGCAGTCGCGCAGGGGCACGATGATATTCTCGTCGCCGTCGAGGAGGTGCCAGCGGTCGTCCCAGAACACCTCGGTGGTGCAGTGGCCTGTTGGGTGACCGGGACGTACCCTCAGCCCTGCTGCCTGGAACAGGTGACCAAGCACCTCGGCATCGTTGCCGCAGAGCGTGTAGCCATAGACGTTGAGGACCTTGATCTCATCGTTGTTCTCGTCGTCGCCTGTGAAGGCATGGTAGCGATGGTTAACCTGGAACCACCACAGGCGGAGAGCCTTCTCGCGTGGGGACATATCTGGCGTGACTACTTCGGCGATGACGTCCTCGAGTGTTCGCCAGTTCCGTTTGCTGTTGACGATAAGCCAAGGGTTTGCCACAGGCGCGGAGCCCACGTTCTCAAGCCGCACGTATTCCATCGGCTGTGGTCCTTGCCGCCAGGCCGAGTAGCCGACAGGACCGCGCGTCATGGTCCCGTCAACAGTGCCCCCGAGGGCGACTGTCCAGGTGGTTGGGACCTGCGTCACCAGGCGTCCAGCCTGCCGCCGACCTGCCGAAGGTTCTCCTGAAGCCACACTCGCCGCAAGAAAAGCCACAAGAGCAACCGCCACCATAGTGTTCGATCTACTCATAGTGTCCACGCGTCCTGGGCTGGGGAGTTTATTCTGGCATCGTCTTGGTGTTACAATGCGATGGTGGACTTTACCGCTGGCGAGGCTTATTCCTGCCATGGCGACACGGCTTGGGATCGCCTATCATGATGTCTTCTTGCTGCACGGGACGGAGGATCACATCGAGAGTCCTGCCCGCCTTCGGGCGATCGTGCGCAGGCTCGAGGAGACGGACTGGATGCCCAGGGCGTTGCGAGCGCCCGTAGAGGCAGCGTCGCGGGAAGAGTTAGAGTGGCTACACGACCCGTCTTACGTCGACGAAGTCAGGCTTGTATCGCAGCAAGGGGGCGGATACCTGGATCTGGACACCGTAGCCACATCGGAGACTTACCGGGCCGCGTGCTTGGCCGCTGGCACGTCGATACAGGCGGTTCGCGAGGTGATGAGTGGGCGGCTGGACGTGGTGTTTTGCCTCGTCAGGCCGCCGGGCCACCACGCGCTGCCTGGCCGTGGTATGGGTTTCTGCTTCTTCAATAACGCGGCCCTTGCAGCCGAAGCCGCTGTGCGAGGCGGCCTCGAACGCGTCGCGATTGTGGACTGGGACCTGCACCACGGCAACAGCACCCAGGAGATGTTTTACCATCGCGGTGATGTTCTGTACTTTTCTGTCCATCAGGCGTATCGTACTGGCGGAAGGGGCCTCTTTTATCCCGGCACGGGGACCGTCGATGAAGTTGGCGTCGACGCGGGTTACGCCAAGAATATCAATGTTCCATTGCCCGGGGGGGCGACAGGGCAGGATTTCCTGACGGCCTTTGACCAGGTGCTGCTGCCGGTGCTAGACTTGTACCAGCCGCAGTTGATCGTGGTGTCCGCAGGGTTTGATGCCCACTACGCCGACCCGCTGGGCGAGATGTTCTGTTCGGTAATGGCGTTCCACGCAATGGCGAGCAGGCTGGTGGATGCTGCCAGCAGGCTGTGTGGTGGAAGAATGGTTTTTGTCCTCGAGGGTGGCTATGACCTTCTTGCCACAGCCAATAGTGTTGAGGACTGCCTTAGGGCGCTAGTCGGAGAAGACTCTGCTCACACAGACGACCTGCCTCCCGACCCTATGGCCCAGGACCAAGCTGCCGTCCACCGTTATCTGGATCACGCCATCGCCATGCACCGCGAACGGCTGCACTTGTGACGCGCTGCTGGGGTTAGGGGATTCCGCCCCTGGATGCCATATGAGGACGCTGTTTCCACACCCCCCACTGGAGGAATCTGCTTCCTCCAGACCTCCTGTTGCCCGGGCGGCACGACTTCGCAGTAGAAAATAGAAAAACAGAGGAACAAGCAAGAGCAGAGGACGTAGGGGAGTTAGGGAGGAGATGAGTTGTTGGGACTGAGGGGCTTATGCCGACATCATCCCAACAGCACTACTTGCCTTCCCAACCCTCCCTGGCCCTAGCTTCCTCGGTGTGGAGCGCACGCAATGGGAGATGATTGAGCAGATTAGTCCGTGGCAATCCCGACGATGGGGCGCGGCTACAACAATCTCAACCGGCGGCTACGACTGCGATGACTGTGCAATCGCAGGCGGAGATTTCGCTGCAAAGGGGAGAGGAAGAGACTCTCTTGCGGGTTACTATCTTGCCCCAGTTGCCTCCAGGCCTTACGCTCTGGCAAGATGGAGGCAGCGCGAGAGTGTTCGTGATGGATGCCCATAGTCTCAGGGTTCTTGAGTTCGATCGGGTGGTTGAGCTATTGGCGGCCGAGGCCTCAACGGTTCTTGGGCGCGAGCGCTGCCTGCGTCTGCGTCCATCTGCAGACGCCGCTTGGGTTCGGCGCCGCCTAGATGAGACGGAGCAGGCGCGGCGGCTTCTGACGGAGCATCGCGAGCCGCCCTTCGGCGGCCTAACCGACATCCGGGAGCTTCTCAGGCGCGCCCACAGCGTCGCGGGGCTGACGGAATCAGAGCTGCTGGAGGTAGCCGACGCGGCCACCGCCTTGGGGCTGCTTCGGCGGTACTATGAGGAGGGCCAGGAGATGGCCCCGCGCCTGTGGGCCATCGCCGAGCGGCTGGGCGACTACGACGACCTGGTCGCGGCGATCCGTCGCGCTATTAGCGATGATGCCGAGGTGCGCCCTGACGCCTCGGAGGAATTGGAGCGCCTCTTTCGCGAACTGCGCCGCACGGAGGAACAATTGCGCTCGCGCCTCGAAGTCATCCTTCGCCGGGAACAACAGCGAGGGGTGGTGCAGGACCCAGTGGTGGTGCAGCGCGCGGGGCGCTGGTGCCTGGCGGTGCAGAGCGGACACCAGAGCCGCTTTGCCGGCATCCTCCACGACCGCTCGGACAGCGGGATGACGGTCTTCATGGAGCCTGCCGAGACCGTCGAGATGGGCAACCGCGTAAGAGAGATCGAGATCGGCCTTCGTCAGGAGATTGAGCGCATCCTAGCGGAGCTAACGGGCCACGTTCGCGCCAACGCCGAGGAACTTCGCCGCGACCTTGGAGTCGCCGCGGTGCTGGATATGATCACGGCTAAGGCTCGTCTGGCACAGAATATGGGGGCTAACATGCCCTCGCTGCGCACCGACGGCTACGTGGAGTTGCGCCGGGCGCGTCATCCCCTGCTCACCCAAGACGCGGTGCCCAACGACATCTGGATCGGGCGCGACTTCACCACGCTGATCATTACCGGCCCCAACACGGGCGGCAAGACCGTCTGCCTGAGAACCCTGGGCCTGCTCACCCTGATGGCCCAGGCTGGTCTCCACTTGCCGGCGGGCCCTACGAGTCAGGTCAATGTCTTTGACTGGATCTTTGCGGACATCGGCGACGAGCAGAGTGTCGAACAATCCCTGTCCACCTTCTCCAGTCATATGACGCAGATCGTGCGAATCATCAACATGGTGGCCGCGCGGGCGCAGCGAACCACGGGGGCGGTCAATGCCCTCGTGCTGTTGGATGAAATCGGCGCCGGTACGGATCCAGAGGAAGGGTCAGCTCTCGCTCGTGCGGTGCTCGATGAGCTGCACGCCTCAGGCTGTAGAACTGTCGTCACGACGCACTTCAACACCCTGAAGACCTTCGCCTACGAGCGCGAAGGCATGGAGAACGCGTCGGTGGAATTCGACGTGCGCACGCTGCAGCCTACCTACAGACTCCTGACGGGCCATCCGGGAGCGAGCAAGGCTCTGCAAATCGCCCAGCGCCTGGGCCTCGCTCGCCGCGTGGTGCAGGCGGCGCGAGGGCTGCTGGGGCAGCGGGGTCAGGCCGTTGAGCGCGTGATCGAGCGACTGGACCGCAGCCGCCGTGAGCTGGATCGTGAGCGCCGTGAGGCAGAGGCCTTGCAAGCGGAGCTGGAGTCCCTACGGGGTCAACAGGCGCGGCAGGTCGCGGAGTTGGAGGAAGAGCGGCGGCGCTTGGCCGAGCGGGGCTATGAGCGGGCCCGGCAGATCGTGGCCTGGGCTGAGGAAGAGGCCCGCGCTATCATCGCCGAGCTTCAGCGCCAGCCGAGGCCGTCGAAGGTTACCCAGGAGCTTCGCGAGCGACTGAGTCGGGTGCGTCGGGAGATTGAGGAGGAGCAGGCGGAGTTGCGCGGAGCCGAAGAGGAGATCGGGACGGCTCCCACGTCTCGTGCGGCGCCCGACCCGCGTCTAAGGCCCGGGGCGCAGGTGTATGTTCCCATGGCGGAAGAGATAGGCAGGATCGAGCGGCTGGAGGGCGACAGCACGGCAGTGGTGCAGGTGGGTAAAAGGCGCCTGACAATCCCCTTGGCCGAGCTTCAGCCGTTGACCGAGGACGGTGTGTCGCCTGAGGCCGAGGCCCTAGCGCGACGGATGCGCACGCGCAAGAGGCTGGCCGTCCCGACCGAGATCCATGTGCTCGGCATGACGGTTGAGGAAGCTGTGCACGAGCTGGAGAAGTTCCTGGACGACGCACTTCTCGCTGGACACCAGGAGTTGCGCATAGTACATGGCAAGGGTACGGGCGCGCTGCGGCAGGGCATCCACGAGTGGTTGGGCCGCCAGCCGGTTGTGAGACGATACCACCTGGCGCCCATGAACGAGGGCGGCAGTGGTGTGACCGTAGTGGAGCTGTGAGCGTGGCTTGCTCTTTCGCGGCGCCGGTTAGGCCAAGTGAGAACGATCCTAGAACGCCGTCACGTGAACCAATGCTTTGGCTCTCTCGGGACGGGCGCGGACCTCGGGGTGTCACGATTGGAGGCCGACGTGCTGGCGGGAAAGCCGGACCTGGTGTTTGTGGAGTTCGCGGTCGATGACGGTGGGACGCCCGACGCTATCATCGATAGTGCCATGGAGGACGTCGTGCGCCAAATAAAGGCTGCCAACTGGGCTACGGACATTTGCCTTGTCTACACGAGGACCTTCGGCATGCTGAACGACTATCGACTGGGACGTGAGCCGCGTATGGTGGCGCTCAAGGAGCGCATCGCGAAGCGCTACGGCTTGCCGTCGGTGAAGGTGGGCGGGGAGGCAGCTTACGCAATCCTCGACGGGCGCTTGGGCCAGTACGAATTCGCAAGGGACGGCGTTCACCCTAGTGACGTCAGCTACGCGCTGTACTTAGACGATAGCTGCGCTCCTCACGAGCCTCAAGCGGAAGGGCCCGCTGGCCCGGGGAGCACGCTGTTACCGCTGCGGCCCGACCACCTGCAGGCGGCCCGTCTCGCGAGCGTGGGCGCGGCCAAGGTAAAGGGCTGGGCCGTGGAGGACGAGCCCTGGGTAGGGCGCTTCCAGCACGGGCTTGCGGTGGATCAGCCGAGGTCGGAGATTGCGCTGCGGTCCGAGGGAGGCACAATTTGGCTGTTGTACTAGGCGCTGGGCCCCGATATGGGCAACTTCGAATGGAGCGTGGACGGCGGCGAGTGGACGGAAGTCTGTCCCTTCGACCGGTGGGCCGAGGGCGGGTACTGGCCGCACTCCCGACTGCTTGCCACTGCCCCGGCGCCTGGGAGCACACGCTGAGGGTGTCGCCAAACAGGCACAAACAAGCACTAGGACAGCCAGGGCACAGTGATGCGTGTTGGCACCTTCCTGGTTGGGTAGGGCAGCAACCATGGCGAGCCCCGGCAATCTGCGCGCACAGAACCCGGCTTTGCCCTTCACGATCCGCCGTGGAGTGCCTTGCACCCGCCACGGTCACTGAGCCGGATCGATGCGGATCATGCGGAACTCCAGTGGTTGCAGAGTGAGCGTCAGCCTTCCGTTTTCACACTCGACGGGCTCATCGTTATTGACAACATCGCGGCCCTGCAAAGCCGCGGGCAGCTCCAGCAACCTCCGGTCTAGGCGCAATCGGGCCTCGACGGGCTCTCTGCCCAGGTTGCTCACGACCATCAAAAGGCCCTTGCTACCGCGGCTGTAGAGGCTGCACTTGACGTCACTGTCGTTGACCCTCACGAAGTCCTGATTAGCCCAATAGGGAATCCACTGCGCCTCCCGGCGCCCAAAGGCTTCCGCGGCCTTCCACAGCTTGGAGGCCAGTTCAATGTCGTTGGGCCGAACCAGCACGTCGTGGGGCAGTGAGATAGCTAGTGCCTCCGGGTATGTGTAGGGCCTGCCATAACACAACAGCTCGGCGGGTACGCCCCAGTTGTGGCCCATAAACTCCGCGCGGAAGGCGTCCAGGGGCAGGACCGTCAGCGGCTGGGCGTCAGGGCCCTTCTCAATGCTGCCAAACTGCTCGCCGTCCCAGTAGCTGGTCGCCCAACCCACCGAGGGGATGGTCATACAAGTGGACTGATGGACGTTCACCTGCCCATAAGGCTTCCGACTCTTCACGATGGTGTAGATGCGCTTCATCATCTCGCGCGTCTCGAAGAAGGTGTAGGTTGGGTGCACCTTGCCGTCACGCCCGATGTAACCGCAGCCGTGGCCCAGATTCGCGCAGCCCCAGGGGTTAGCGGTGCCATCGAGGTACACACCGTCCATGTCGAATTCGTCCATGGTCCGTGCGATAGCCCAGGCGATGTAGTCCTGCCAGGCTGAAGCGTAACAGCAGATGTAGTCGATCTGCTCGGGCTGGCGGCGGTAGCCACCCGCGCGCGGATAGACAAGAATCTCATCCCCATAGGTCTCCCACTCGGGTGCGATGTTCGCTAACTCATAGCCATAGTAGACCAGCAGGCTAATGCCGTGATCGTGGCAGGCCTTGACTAGGCTGTGCAGCGCCTCCGGGTCAGCTGGCGCAAAGTAGTTCTGGATAGTCGACCAGTGCTCGTGGAAGCAAATGGTGCGCACGCCTAGCTCTTCGTACATGTCCATGGCCGTGCGTTGCGGCCCGACTTGCCTCAAGGCCACGGCCGAGCCGAACTTGCCGTCGACTGTCTGAACCGGCCCCGTGATAGTGCCAGGACCGCCCAGGGCCTTGGCCGGTACTGTACTGATGGTCCTCGCGTCACCGCCGAGCCGGTCGAAGTTCTCTAACAACAGCGTGTGGTCGTCGGGCTGGAGCGGGCCAGCTTGACCGCGTGGTTCGCGGGCTATGTTGGAGATGCAGAAGTCATCCACGTCGAACTCGCACATACCGCCGCCAAGCGAAAGAGTGCCGCCAGCGAGGTCGCCGGGCAGCAAACCCTTCCACTCGCGCCTGGCTAGCAGCTTACCATCGCCGTACAGGCGCACCTCCTCGCCCCAGGACAAGGCGATATGATGCCATTCGCCCTGCTTCCAGTCATTGCGAGCGCCTAGGATCAGTGGGTATTGCTGGTCGCTGCTTCTTAGATACATGCGCATGCCGCGATCGTCGATATTCCAATAGAACCCCACCGTGTTGCCGCTGAACCGCAGGTTGAAGAACTCGCGATTATAGGCCCCCCGACCCGGGTCGTCGGGTTTGACGGGCGGGTCCGGGTCAAAGTTGGGCCGAACCCAGGCCTCTAGGGTTCCCTGTGCTAGGTCGATGTTGCCGGCAGCCGGCCAGTGGATCGCCACGTCTGGCGCCCACGGCCGCTGTTCCAGCCCGTAATTGCCGGTGTGGATGATGCGATAGTCCCACACGTCCTTGGGATTATGCCGCACCGGCGTAGCCTCGAAGCCGAAGGTTGCTCTAAAGGGCTCCTTCAGGTTGCAGGGCTGTTCCACCAGGTTCACGCGCAGCACCACGACATTGCCCTCGGGCAGTACCTCGGTTATCTTGCCTGCGTCCAAAGGGCGGAAGGGCTCGTCGGACGTACAAAACCACGAGAATCCACGCTCCTCGTCGCCCAGCCACACGAAGGGTCTGAAGCCCATCTGCAAGCCGTCCTTGGGCAACGCCCCCGCGTTGAAGGCCGACCCCCACCGACCGGGGTAGTGGTAGATGTATTTGGCGTGCTCGGCCTTGATGGGAATCTCGAAGACTAGCCGATCAAGTCTCGCGCCGTTCCCTTTGGACTTCAGTTCCCAATCGCAGCGCACACAGCCGTCGTACTCGCACCAGAGCTGGGCCTTCATCGACGCGGACTGGCCTTCACTGTTGACGCTGAACTCGACCCGCGCCGGGGTCTTGCGGGTGAAGGTCGGCCCGTTGCCCATCCAGGCTTGCTGCTGGCCGTCCACGACCGCCACTAGGCAGATCGGTCCCGCCAGCACCTCCGCGTTGCGCGTCACTACACTCTCGGGGAAGGGCAGCGCGCCCCAGCGGTACTCGCGGCCCCAAGGCTTTACTGAACGCCCCTCGACCGTCAGCGGTGTCCAGGGCGGGAGAACTGCATCGCTGATGCCCTCCCGATTCCCCAGCCACTCGGGCGTCTCAGGAATCAACAGAGATTCCTCGGCCTTGTGGACCACCGCGCCATCGGCGCCCAGGGCACTCGTCCTGATCTTGTACTCGCCAGGATCCACCTTAGACACGTCCACCCAGAAGGTCGCTCGTGGCTGATCGCCGAGTGCCTGAGACACCGAGGCCACGACAGCGCCCTTACCATCAAGGACAGCTGCCTCCACGCGCTCCACCTGCTGCGTTTCGGCCAAAGCAGTGGCGTCCACTTCTACCTGGACCTTCTTAGTGCGCATCACGAACCTATGGACTTTCACTTCCATCGGTGGCGTCACAGCCATGGGTATCACCGTCCGGTAGACTTCGTTCCCTGCGACTGTCGCAGTAATGACCGCCAGGAAATCGCCTTGCTCGGCCGGCAGTCCACCTTCCAGCGGCAAGACAGCCTGGCCCTGCCATTGGGTCTCGTGCCCGGCCTCGACGAGGCCCGCAGCTACTTCGCGCAGATTGTCAGGCGTGCCGAAGGTCATGCGGAGAGCCACCGGTTGCAAGCCCGCAATTACTCTGGCTGCGAAGGTTATCTCCCCACGGCGGGCGTCGACGCTCACCCTGGCCTCCCGAACCAAGGGCGTAATCGACGTCATCAGCATCCTGCCGAAGTTTTGCGGCTCGTGCAGTGACGACTGGACGACCGCCCAGGAGGCGATGAAGGGCGAGGGTGTCTGTCGGTCCCAGGCTACATTAAAGCCCCACTGGCTCCCGTCCTTAGGCTGGGCGTCCATCGCCGCGAAGGGGATCGCCATTTCAAGCGTCCAGAAGTCATCGCCTGCAACTGCCTTCCCGGCCGCTTGCCACGAGGCGTTCCAGGCGCCGTCCTTGCCCGCCGAGTCCCATTGCGTGCCTGCGGCGTTCGCTATGAACTGGTAGTAACGGCTGCCTGTCGCACCTGGGTTGATGAAAACCTCAAGCGCGTCGTCTTCCCACACCATTCCGTCGCGGTTACTAACAGTCATCTTGGGCAGTGTGCCCTTGGGCTTCGGAAGGCTCGCACCTACGTAGAGGTTGACCGCATCGCGGCAGACTAGCACTACGGGTTGAGACGCGGGTAGGCCGCCGCTCAGTCCCCGGAACACTGCTACCTGCTGCGCCGTACCCCAGGCGGCGTCTGTCAGCGCCCCATCAACGACCACACCGCCGACAACTGTCGGCGGGGCCACCATCGGCAACGGTGGCGCGCTCACCGCTAGTATGGTCATCATTGCACAGACTGTGAGCATACCTACTCACCCCCAAAGAGTTACCGGGCTATCTGAACTCCGGCCAATCCCCATCTGAACGAACTGCAGTCCTTTTATCCGTTCTTGAAAAATTTCCTTCCCGTGTCCGCGGCCAAGTCCTGCCTGTCGACCAGCCCCGCGGCTAAAGTAGCTTGACTTCATCCATGCCACGGGCTACGAGCCCTTATGGCCTTTGCGGCACAAGGCCAAGCAAGAGTTGCCCCTAGATACGCACATGCCCAGTGCCCGCCCAGGTGCGATGGGCTCCTATCGTCTGCTCTTGTCCCTCCGAGACCGCAACCTTAGGACCGCTTGGCTATCTAAGCTTTGAAACTGGCGCGCAGTCGTGATGCCACGCCGCGCGGTAGTTTTGTTTGTGATTCTGCGGCAAAGGCTGGTGCCCCATGCGCGTACCGCTTGTTGACCTTCACGCCGAGTATCGGGCTCTGCGGGAGGAGATTCTGGCGGCCGTCGACGAAGTGCTCCAAGGCATGAATCTCTACCTGGGACCCAAGACCACTGCTCTGGAGGAGGCTTGGGCGGAGTGCTGTGGCGTTCGTCATGCCGTGGCGGTTGCCTCGGGCACTGACGGCCTCACGCTGCCCCTCGTGGCTAATGGTATCGGCCCCGGCGACGAGGTCATTACGGTCGGCTGGACCTTCATCGCAACCATTGAGTCCATCATCCACGTGGGCGCTACACCCGTCATTGTGGACGTGGAGCCCGACACCCTCACGATGGACGTGGACCAGCTCGCCGCCGCGATCACCCCGCGCACCCGTGCTATCATTCCAGTTCATATCTACGGCCACTGTGCCGATATGGATCCAATAATGGAACTGGCCGACGAGCATGGGCTTTTCGTGCTTGAAGATGCGGCCCAAGCCCATGGGGCAAGATACCACGGCAGGCCAGTCGGCAGCCTTGGGCACGCGGCTTCCTTCAGCTTTTATGTAACCAAGAACCTCTCGGCTTATGGCGAGGGCGGCATGGTTACCACCAACGATGACAACATCGCTGAGCGCCTGCGGCTGTTCCGCAACCATGGGCGTGCCGCCAAATCCGATCACGTCGTGGTGGGCTATAACTCACGCCTACACGAGATTCAGGCCGCGATTCTGCTAGTGAAACTGCGGCGGCTGGAGGAGTGGAACAGGCGGCGGCGCGAAATAGCGGCCATCTACATGGAGCGGCTGGCAGATCTGCCGCTGCGTCTGCCGGTGGAGCGTGAAGGGTGTCGCCACGCCTATCACGTGTACGGGACGCGCGTCGAGGAGCGCGAGGGGGTGCTGGAGGCCTTCGAGGCAGCCGGAATCGGCTACGCGCTGCACTACCCGAAGCCGGCACACCGCCAGCCTGCACTGGCGCGCTGGGGCCTCAACGACATAGCGACACCGGTGAGTGACGAGGCCGCCAAGCAAATTCTCGGCCTGCCGATCCATCCCACACTCAGCGATGAGCAGATCGGCTACGTTTGCGATGTTCTAGCTGAGGCGCTGGTGAGGTAGACACTCTCGCCCACGCTTACAAAGCGCGGACACCCCTAACCACAAACTCCCCAGTCTCCGCGCTGCTGGCGACAAAAAACTACAGAGGCCCCACAGAGGGCATCCCCAAGGGTGTTGACGTCGGCATTGGTGTTGGTCTGGCTGGGAGTGGTAGCCTACAGGCCGTTATGGCCCCACATCACCCGGTTGGACCGGGCCTCCGTGTTTTTGATCCACTTCGCGTGGCCGTCCATGTAGCCGACGTTCATGCCTTCGTTATGGATCTCGTCGTCCGGAGAGTAAGGCGGAACACAACCAACCGTACAGCACGTACTGCAGCCCCCGCACTGGGAGCAATAATGAGTCCAGGGCCACTCCCCGTCCATGAGGCAGGCGATCTCGGCCGGCCTGGTGAAGTCCTCTTCGCTTCGCTGGGTAGCCCCGCCCTCGAGGAAGATGTGGCGCATGGGCACGGCGTAGCTCCAAGTTCCGCTGCTCCAGCGGGTCGACGTCTGGCTCGGGCACTTGAAGATTTGGGTGTTCTTGCAGTAGGGCTGGATTCGGTAGAACCACCAGTAGCGGGTGCCGCTTATGTCGTTGTACACCATCGGCAGCCGCCCGTCGTAGTCCTGGTTATACATGAGGATGCCAAGCATGAGTTGCTTGACGTTCGAGGCGCAGCTTGCCTGACGGGCCTTGGCTCGCGCCCTGGCGAACACGGGGAAAAGAATGGCCGCCAGAATCGCGATGATCGCGATGACGACCAGCAACTCGATCAGCGTAAATCCCTTGCGCATTGGTTCTGCCTCCTAACTCTGGCATAGGGCATAAAAACTACTACTCTCCTACCCCTAATAGGATAGCACGACAATGCTGACGTTATGTTACCCCAAAGCCGCGACGCGTGCCACCCGCGCGGGCACGGAAGGCTGATCGCCTTCCGTGCCCCTCTGGGAGATATGGCGCACTGCGGTCGCTGTGGGCAGGTCCCCGCGCAGCGCTGGGGAAGCTCAAGCCCAGCGGCAGTGCTCTCATGCGCTGCGACTGGGTCGGGGAGGGTAGCTAGTGGTATTCCTTAACCATTGCCATGTGTTCCCTAGAGGAACCTTCGGTCCCGATCGTCCGGAGGTTGGCGCTCTGGATGACCTTGTGATCTTCATGGCTGAAATGGGTATTGACAAGGTTGTGGCCTTTGCACCCTTCTGGGGCCCCCATACGGACGAGCTCCTAGCGGGCGAAGAACCCAACGCCTGGCTGTACCGGCAACTACAGGAGTATGGCCGGGACAATCTTGTCGGCGCTGTGGCTGTCAAACCAACGCAACCCGACGCCTGCTGTGTGGTGGAGGAATATGTGGACAAGGGTTTCGTAGGCATCAAGACCCATCCGCCGGTCATGGGTTTTAGAATCGACGACCCCGCCTGCGACGACTTCTATGCCCTTGCTGCCGAGCTGGGCGTGTTTGTGCTGTTCCACACGGGTGTGCACGGAGGGCGCCTCGAAGACTATCGGCCTATCCTCATCGACAACATCATGGCACGCCATCCGCGGCTGAAGGTCATCATCGAGCACATGGGAGTGTCGGGGGGCATCGGGCGGGGCTTTTTCGACGAGGCCTTGGCGGTCGTCTTCAACCACGGACCCCACTGGTCGAACACCGGCGTGTATGCGGGGCTGACGGGTCTGGCTAAGCCGCAGCACCGGCAGTTGGTATGGGACGCCATCCACGAGGCGGGCTCGCGACGCTGCATCGTGGGCCTGGACTGGCCTCACCTGCGAGGGCACGAGGAGGCAGTGGTGCGGTGGAAGTCAGAGCTTGCCGTGTTTGACTCCCTGGGGCTCACACAGGAGCAGAAGGACGACATCTTTGGCAACACGCTGGAAGCCCTCACGAGCCGGTAGCTGGCTCCGGCGGACGAGCTGCTCGCATCACGTGGCCTACCGCCGCCTGGGACGCCACTGCACACGAGACAGTTGCGGTGTTTGGGCTGGGACCGGTGGGCCTGAGCTGTGTGCTAGTGGGTGAGGCGCTGGGCCTGTGCGTAATTGGCGTGGACTGCGTGATTGAGACGTCGGGCGCAGTGGCGGTGCGTGAGCGGCTCCTGCCTTGCCTCCGCCGTGGTGACAGGGCGGCCCATAGAAGGCGTTAGCATCACCGAGAGGATCATCAACCCCGGCGACATCCACGCTCGGGCCGCGATGCTGATTGGCTCAGTGATCTTCCCGCTGGGGTGGATGTGGGACCTAGGACACTTCCTGGAGGCTAGCGACCTGAGCTTCGATCCCGTCGTGACACACCGCTTTTCGTTGGACGATGCTCAAGCGGTCCTGCAGTTGGCCAACGAGGAGGCCCTGCGGGAGGGCCATCTTCCTGCCGCACACTAGGGGCTTAGGCCAACACTACTTCGCGCATATCGGACAGGGCGAACAGTGCGACCTGCACCTCGCGCAGCAGGGCCAAACGGTTGGCGCGCAGGGCAGGGTCCTCGGCCATTACGAGCACTTCGTCGAAGAACCTGTCGATGATGGGCGCCAGCTCCACCGCCGTATCCCATAGTTCTTGCCAGCAGCCTTCCGCCACGGCCGCAACCACGCGCTGTTGGGCGTGTTGGGCGGCTTGCCACAGCTCCCGTTCTTCGGGCTGTAAGAGTAAGGCCTCGTCCACTGACGGCGCCGCCTGCGCCTCGGCTGGGCGGTAGATGTTCGTGATGCGCTGGCCGCTAAGGACCACGTGCTCCCACTCCGGGTCGCGGTCGGCCTTTGCCGCGAGAAGCTTCGCCCGCTGCCACGCCTCGACAAAGTCCCTCCACCCGGCCGAGTTGACCGCTCGTGGCAGATCGTAGCGCACGCCGTCTTCTTCGAGGGCTGCTGCTAGACGCTGCTGGGCCAGTTCCTCCATCGCCGCCAGCGCTTCAGCTATGCTCTGCTCATCGCTCTTCACGCCCTCGGCCGAAGCTGTGCCCTGCAGCAGCGAATATACGTGGCTCAGGGCGTCGCGCAGGTTGTAGCGCAGGCCCGAGGCCACGGCTATCAGGATCAGTGCCTGCATCTGGCGGCGCAAGGCGTAGGGGTCCTGCGAACCTGAGGGTCGCAGCCCCAGCGCGAAACAAGAAACGAGGTTATCGAGACGGTCGGCGGTCGCCAGAAGCTGCCCGGGCAAGCTCGCAGGCAGCTCGTCACCGGCGCCGCGTGGCTTGTAGTGTTCGGCTATAGCCGTTGCTACATCCTCCGGCTCTCCGCTGCGGCGTGCATACTCGCCGCCGATCACGCCCTGCAACTCGCTCAGCTTCGTATCACCAATCATCATCGTCGTCAGGTCACACTTACACAGCTCGGCGGCGCGCCGGGCGGTCGCCGCGACCTCTGGGGAGGCAGCCACCCTCTCGCTCAGCCATTCCACCAGGCCTACAAGCCTCATGGTCTTGTCGTACAGGCTTCCGGCACCCGCCAGGAAGGTCACCCGCTTGAGCTGCTCGACGCGCTCGGCAAAGGGGGTTTTCAGGTCCTCGGTCAGGTAGAATTCAGCGTCTTCGAGCCGCGGTTCGACGACCCACTCATACCCCCGGCGCACCTGCTCCAGGCCCTCGTCGGTCCCGTTGCGCACGCCGACGAAGCAGGGCAGCAGTCGCCCTGACGGAGCCTCCACGGCGAAGAACCGCTGATGCCCTTCCAGCACCTTGACCACAACGGTCTCCGGCAGTTGCAAAAAACGCTTGTCGAAGCTACCCACTACAGGCGTAGGGTACTCCACGAGGAAGGTAACCTCGTTGAGAAGCTCCTCGTGCAGGCGCGGTCGCCCGCCCACGTCTCCTGTGGCCTTGCCCACCTTTTCCGCTATTAACTGTCGCCTTTCCTGATGATCGGCAATGACATAATTTTCGCGCAGAAGCGGCAAATAGTCCGCTGGCGTGGACAGCCGCACTTCATCGCTGCCGAAGACTCGATGGCCCCGGGTGATGGCACCCGAGACGGTCCCGTCTACCTCGACGGGAATAATCTGCTCACCGAGCAGGGCTACCAGCCAGCGCAGCGGTCGGCAGAACCGGAAATCGCCCTCGCCCCAGCGCATTGTCTTGGGGAAAGTGAGTTCAGTCACGGCCTGCGATAGAATCGGGCCAAGCACCTCTATGGCGGGGCGTCCCTTCTCGACAACCGACGCAAAGACAAAGGCGCCCTTCTCGGTCTCGCGTAGCTCCAGGTCCTCGATCGAGACTCCCCTGGCGCGCGCAAAGCCGAAGGCCGCCTGAGTGGGATTGCCCTTTCGGTCGAAGGCCTGCTGCGCGGGCGGCCCCTTGTGCTCTGTCACGGCGTCGGCCTGAAGGACAGCTACGTCAGCGATGAGGGCGGCGAGCCGTCGAGGCGTTCCCAAGACTCTTACCTCGCCATGGTCGAGCCGCGCGCGGTCCAGTGCCATCGCCAGATACTCGCGCAATTGCTCGAGGGCCGGCAGCACCACGCCGGCCGGAATTTCCTCGACCCCAATCTCGAAGAGCAAATCCGCCTTCATCGGTACCTCCTGTCGATGTGAATCCTCTCAGCTCGCGGCACCGGGCCTCTCGCGGGCCTCCGGCAGGTCGCGACGGTTGGGATTGGTGCCTGCTCTGTGTCCGACCTAGCCCGCAGCCTTTGCTTCCTTCGCCAGCAGCGGGAACCCAAGCTCCTCGCGATGCTTCAGGTAGGCCTCTGCCACGCCGCGCGCCAAGTTGCGCACGCGGTCGATGAGGCCAGCCCGCTCCGTGACGCTCACTGCGCCGCGGGCGTCCAGCAGGTTGAAGACATGAGAGCACTTGAGCACGTAGTCGTAGGCCGGCAGCGGCAGCTCCACGGAAATCAGCCGTCGCGCCTCAGCCTCGTAGTCCCCGAATAAGCCCCAGAGCAGGCTCACGTTGGCCTGTTCGAAGTTATAGGTTGAGAACTGACGCTCCTGGTCGTAGTAGATATCGCCGTAGGTCACCGTCTCGTTCCAGCGTAGCTGGCGGTAATCGCTCACGCCTTGCAGGTACATGGCCAAGCGCTCGGGTCCATAGGTTAGTTCCACGGACACGGGCCGGCAGGGCAGCCCGCCCACCTGCTGGAAGTAGGTGAACTGCGTGATTTCCATCCCGTCTAGCCAGACCTCCCAGCCGACACCCGAGGCGCCTAGGGTCGGAGCTTCCCAGTCGTCCTCCACGAAACGTACGTCGTGCTCCCGCAGCGAGATGCCAAGAGCCTCGAGGCTTGCAAGATAACACTCCTGCGCATCAATAGGCGAAGGCTTGAGGATCACTTGGTATTGGAAGTAACGTTGCAGGCGATAAGGGTTCTCGCCGTAGCGCCCATCAGTGGGTCTCCGCGACGGCTGTACGTACGCCACACGCCAAGGCTCCGGACCAAGCGCGCGTAGGAAGCTGTCCGGCGTCATCGTCCCCGCGCCGACCTCTATGTCATAGGATTGGCTAAGTATGCAGCCTTGTTCTTGCCAGAACTTGTCCAGGCGCGAGAGCAACTCCTGAAAGGTCATCTGCCACCAGCTCCGACATGAAACGAAGGGCGGGAGAGGCCCGCCCTTCGTGGAAAGTGCTGTGACTTCGTAAATTATACACCCTGCGGGATCTCGCGGCGACCGTGGGCGAAGTCGGGCGCTACTTGCGGAAACTTGCGCCGGATCCGCGACAAGGCGTTGTCGATAGATTTTACCTTGCAACGCAGCTTCGCGGCCATCTCGCGGTAGGACATGCCTCGACGGTACTCGACTAGGACCTCCCATTCGAAGGGGGAGAGCTGATCGCGGAGCGCTTGGTGAAGGTCCTTGGCACCTTCGGCTCCGCATATCTGGTCGGCTGGATCGACTCCACCACCGACGAAAAGCGTCTCCTCCAGCGTCCTCGCGTCATCGTCCCCGCTGGGAGAGGCGTCCAGGGAAACAGAGGTATTCAGAGGAACCTGTTTCTGTCTGGTGGCGGCCTTGATAGCCGAAATCATCTGTCGTTGGATACAGACCTTTGCGAAGGAGGCAAAGGAGGTATGGTGCTCGGGCTGAAAGTCGCTTATCGCTTCCCACAGGCCGATCATGCCAATCTGTACAAGGTCGTCGCGCTCGGCCCCCATGAGGAAGTAAGAGTTGACCTTAGCTCTGACCAAACCTCGATACTTATGCAGTAAATACTCACACGCATCCTGATCCCTGTTTTGCTGTGCCCGCCTCACTAGCTCTTCGTCCGACAGCGGTTCATAGGAGAAGCCACGCTTCGTTGCCACGACCTGCCTGAAGTACTCCCCGGCGTTAACCATTAACACACCTCGCCTTCACGGGCGGAGTGTCTTGTTACCGGCGCCTAACAGCGCCCAAAGCAGAAGAGGAACTGACAGGTTGCTGCCCAAACTGCCTTCAATGTCGCTCGCCATCACCTCCATCGTTTCTCGTCGCTCGCGTCAACTCGCCCCGGGAGTTACTCTATCCACGATATTGTGAAACCAGGTCAGGTCGTATACAAAGGGACGCAGGATCGATTCATCAAAGGGAGCGTAGTCTCGGCCTAGGCCGACGTACAGGATGCGGAAAAGAGCATAGGCAAAGATGAGTCCCACGGCTGTGCCCATGCAGCTCGCAAGGACCACGTCTACAGGGCTCAGCACCTTAGCCGTGCTCGCTTGAACCTGCCAGGAGAGCAGAAAAACCAGAATCACCACTGCCACGAACACCATTAAATAAGCGGTCAGTGGTGTCGCCACCTCCGAGACGAACTCAGGATACAGGAAGTCAGCCATCTTCAGCGCTATGACGATTCCGGCGACATCAACCAGGGCAGTGAGCGTGCCTCGGCGTGATTCGACAAACCCGCTACCTAGGCAAAGGACAATAGCCGCCCAATCGGTCCATTGCATCGATCTGCATCCCTGGGGAGCTTGCTGCGTCCTTTCGAGGTAGCCCAAGCCGTCAATGTCCACATCAAAACTAGAGTTTAGCACATCGGCCATCACTGGTCAAGCCTGCCTCTCTGTCTGATTCTTGGGCTTTGGCGGCGCTTCGACCCCTCTATTGCCTCTCCGTTGGGCCTGTTGAACCAGTATCTGTGAATTGCTGCTCTGAGTGAGGCCCTGGCTGCGAATCGGCTTTGGACTCTCCCTTCGGGGCGTGACAGCCCAAGCATAATTCAGCCTGCGGAGGCAACCTCGCGCTTCGTGCCGCAACCACGTCCCGCGGCGGAAGCCCCCGCGTCCCTCTCACGCCGGCTGAAGGGAGGAACCGCCTCTGCGAGTAGCGAAGCGACCTATGAGTTGGGAACGACCTGGAATGTCCAGGCGTCCAAAAGCATGATACGTACTACATACAAGGTGGTAAATCTTCATTGACGACGCAGTTTGCGGTTATCGCTCTACTGTTAAACGGTGTCCAGATCGAAATGCCCGCGCCGGCTGTGATAATCGAGGGCCGGTGCTGGGCACCGTTGCGCCCAATCGTGGAGCGTCTGGGCTACAGAATTTTGCTGCCCTACGACGCTCCTCCGTATCTGGCCAAAGACGGGCGTGAGACTGAGGTGCCCATCTCGCGCAAGATCGAGGGCACCACGTACGTCCCCGTGCGCTGGCTGACGGAGTTGGGGGTCCAAGTTGCCTTTGATTTGGCTCAGCGCCAGGTGCGTCTCACAGCAGTACTATCCAAGCCGGTGTCCGGCTCAGAGGAAGACGCCGAGGATAAGCCGCTTCTTGCTCGTATCCTCGCCGCTCCGGGTGCCTGGGGCAACCGTGCCGTATCAATCGAGGGCGAGTTTCTTGGCTTTGCCGCCAATCCGCTCTGCTCGGCCACTGGCTTTGGCCCTCCTGTCACCCGTAGCGACTGGGTACTGCGCGGCCCGGGCGGCTGCATCTACTGCACCAGGATGATGCCCTTCTCGCCAACCGAGTCTATCGGGCGCCGAGCGCGGGTGGAGGGAATCGTGCGGCTCACCCGCGAGGGATGGCCGTACCTTGAGTGCACTGCTGTCGATCCCCTGAGCGGCCTTCAAGCTCTAGCCTGCGTGCTTCGCACCGACGGTTTCTTCTACTCTCGGGGAGATACCCTTACAGCTGTACTGACCGTGAGGAATGACGATCAGGCGCCAGTGGACCTCACCTTCCCCACGGGCAAGACCTATGACTTTACACTGACGGACGCAGCGGGTACGGAAGTGTGGCGCTGGAGCGCCGACAAGGCCTTCACGCAGGCCCTCGTGAAGCGCACTCTTAAGCCCGCTGAGTCCTACAATGTGGATCTGAAGGTGGACCTAGGTGAGATCGCCGGGCTCGAGGAAGGCCGTTACCATTTGGGTGCGGAGCTTCCCGGCATCACGAAGGCCTATCCCGTACTGATACA
>JAKORR010000964.1 GCA_029777735.1 Armatimonadota bacterium
CGTGGAAGTGGGCCAAGATAGGCTTTGGAGCCTAGCTGGGTGTTAGCTGCCCTGTGATTCCTGCCCTGGGCCCTCACGACGGCCTTCTGGCGGCGGAAGATTCATCCTGCGGGAACCGAACACTCCCTGTGCTGGCGCAGAGCTTCAATGTCCGGAAGGCAGGTGGTATACTTTTCTCCCACTCCTAAGGCTGGACGGAAGATACCATGGGCGAGCTGCTGCGCGTGGAAAAATGGGCGGAGAATCTCGAGGAGGTAACCCTCGGCCGCTGGCTAAAGGCGGAGGGAGATCCTGTGGCTGCGGGTGAGGCCTTGTGCGAGATGATCACGGAGAAGGTCACTTTCGAGTACGAGGCACCAGTGAGTGGCGTTCTGGGAAAAATCTACGCGCCCGAGAAGAGTGTTCTGCCAGTAGGCTTCGTGTTCGCTTTCTTAGGCGAGGTGGGCGAGGTGCCTCCTCCCGAGATAGAGACGGAGAACCAACGCCTGCTAGATGCCTACGCGGATCAGGCGAGAGTGGCCCTCGACTTGGACAAGGTTAGGCAGGAGAAGGCGGCTGCTGGGACAGTAACGGTTCAAGGTGGGGGCCAAGGCGCGGGTGGCCGAGTGCGCGCCGTACCGGCGGCCCGCAGGGCTGCACGGGAGCATGGCATATCGCTGTCCGAGGTCGCCGAGTGGCTGCGGGCCGACAGGCCTCTGTTGCCTGAGGACGTCGAGCGCTATGTTGCTGAACGCCGGCAACTGAGGCACGACTGAAGGGCAGGACAACGGGGCGACAAGCCAGGGCGCGCATCGCCCAAGCTGAGGTATGAAGGTACCCGGACACGGAGCGAACGACATGGTCAACCTCACGGGAAAGGTTGCTCTTGTAACGGGTGGTGCCCGCGGCATCGGGCGCGCGATTGCTGTGAAGCTGGCTGAGCGTGGTGCCGACGTGGCCATCAACTACCGGAGCCGAGAGGACGCCGCTACTGAGGTGTGCGGCTTGATTCGCGACATGGGGCAGCGAGTCCTGGCAGTCAAGGCGGACGTGCGCATGGGGGAGGAAGTGCAGGCGATGGTCGAGGCTGTTCATCACGAGCTTGGGACCGTAGACATTCTAGTAAACAATGCGGGGGTAGTAGCAGACCAGTATCTTGCCTTCATGAAGGATGAGGAGTGGGATGAGGTCCTGGACGTATGCCTCACCGGTGCCTTCCGCTGCCTCCGGGCTGTGGTGCGCGACATGATGAAGAACAAGTGGGGGCGAGTGGTCAGCATCTCGTCGGTGGCCGGGCTGATGGGCGATGTGCGCAGAGTGAACTACTCGGCGGCCAAGGCTGGCCTGCAAGGCATGACGCGAGCAGCGGCGAGGGAACTTGCTAGCCAGGGCATCACGGTCAACGCCGTCGCACCAGGCATCATCGAGACCGACCTTACAGCAGGGATGACGGAGCAGCGTACCGAAGCATTGCGTCAGCTTGTGCCGCTCGGTCGTGTCGGCCGGCCAGAGGAGGTCGCTGGGATGGTGGCCTTCCTATGCTCAGACGAGGCCTCGTACATCACGGGCCAGGTCTTCCTCGTGGATGGCGGGATGCACATGCACTGAGACCTAGGGTGAGGCAGGTGGGGGCCGGGGCTATGGTGTGGTAGGGTTCTGCCGACGGATTGGGGAGAGTGCGCCACGGCGGCCGGAGATGGGACTGTGCTTCGATGACGCCAAGACGAGGCAGGCGAACTCTTCGAGACGAGGTACGTCCTAAAGGCTACAGAACGGACTTAGGCTACCATGAATAGCAGAGCTGTCATAACGGGTCTCGGCTGCGTGACGCCTCTAGGCTCAATCGTGAGTGAATTCTGGCGCCGACTGCTAGCGGGGGAGCGCGGCGTAAGCCGTCTTGAGCGCCTGAATCCGGAGGGGCTGAGGAACGACAAAGCGGGCGAAGTCAAGGCTTGGGATTTCAAGATCGGTGATTTCGGCCTTGATCGATACCCCTCGCGAGCGTGTCAGTTCGCGCTTTGTGCAGCTAGGGATGCACTGGTAGACGCTGGGCTGTCGGAGGCGGGGACAAGGTCTGTCATGGGGGCGGTGTTGTCGACGAACTTTGGTGGGGCGGATATGTGGGAGCTGTACGTAGATTCCTTTCGTGAGGCTGAGGCGTGCCCAGATTACTTCGACGCTTTTTGCTTCGACCACGCGACGCGGCTGTTCCGTCAGTGTCTGGACGTGCGAGGGCCCACGCGCTTGCTCTCGATGGCCTGTTCGTCGGGCACTGCGGCTGTTGGAATGGCGGCCGACTTCGTGCGGTCGGGCGAGGCTAAGGTGATGCTGGCCGGTGGGCACGATTGCTTGGCCCTGACTCCGCTGGCGGGCTTGAGCAACCTGCGCACCATCACGGCCGATGACATCAAACCCTTTTCCGCCGACCGGAGCGGCACGATTTTCGGCGAGGGTGCGGCTTATCTAGTGATCGAGGACCTGGAGCACGCGCTATCGAGGAGTGCTCGCGTCTATGCCGAGGTCGCAGGATGGTGGGAAAACAACAATGGCTATCATCTGACGGCCCCGGACCCCGGCGCAGAGGGAATGACAGCGGTCCTGCTGGGATGTCTGCGGGAAAGTAGCATGAGGCCCGAGGAAGTGGATTATGTGAACGCTCATGGAACGGGCACTGAGTATCACGACCCGGCCGAGACGGAAGCCATCAAGAAGGCGCTAGGAGCGCGGGCCTATGAGGTACCAGTCAGCTCGATCAAGGGGGCACTGGGGCATCTGATGGGTGCCGCAGGCGCTGTGGAGGCGCTGGCGACGGCGCTAGCGATCGCCGAAGGGCAGGTGCCGCCGACGGCTAACTACACTACTCCAGATCCTCACTGCGATTTGGATTATGTGCCTAACGTCGGCCGACCAGCACAGGTGGCGGCGGCGTTATCGATATCGGCGGGCATCGGGGGCAACAATGCCTGCTTGGCCTTGAGGAGGTTATCCTGAGTGGCCAGGGGCGCCGTTTGTATCACGGGCGTCGGCGTACTATCGCCCCTCGGCTTGGGACTGCAGGAGCTGGCGCAGGGGCTGGCACGCGGAGACTTCGAGCCAGGCCCCCCGACAGCCTTCGATGCGATGCTGTACGCAGAAGAACGAGCGGCTGAAGTACCTCCCGTGAACCTCAAGGAACTGCGCGAGACGCCTAAGACGTATCTGGATCGTTGCTCTGCGCTCGCGCTTGCGGCGTGCTACCTCGCAGTGCGGGACGCGTCGCTGGAATGGCACCGGACTGAGCCGGAGCGGCGAGGACTGAGCCACGGGACGTGCTTTGGGTGCCTGGAGTCCCTCTTCGCCGTGACTGAACGCATGCGTGAGCAGGGAACACGAGCGGCATCGCCGATGATCTTCACCCACTCCTTCGCCAACTCGCCCGCGAGCCTGCTCGCCATCGAGTACTCAGTGCGAGGGCCCGGAGCTACCTTTGCTGACGGAGCCCTAAGCGGGGCTGAGGCCGTGGAGTACGGTTGCCGTCGTACAGCGGCAGACGCTGTGGACTTCTGCCTAGCAGGCGGCGCTGAAGCCCTTAGTGAACAGGTCTACGCGGCGCTGGACGAGAGTGGCCGCCTGTCGGAAGGCCTAGTTGTGGCTGAAGGGGCGGCAATGCTGGTGCTGGAGCCAGTGGGCAGGGCCGAGGCGCGAGGTGCGCGGGTGCGAGGGAAGATCGTGGGCTGCGCGGTCGCTGCGTCGGTCGCGGAGGCCCTGATGGCAGTGGGCGCGTCCAGTGACGACGTATGGCAGCCGCCTGTCGATTGGGGCCACGCCTTCGGTGCCCAGTTCCCGCTGCTGCTGGCGGCGGCCCTGTGTGCGCCCGAGGTAGCTTCGGGGGGCTTTGTGGCCGTTGTGCAGGAGGAAGAGATGGGAGCGGCGGCTGCGCTGCTGGAGGTAGGCGGATGAACACACCCTATCCCCCGGAAGAGCTGCTGAGCCACTATAGGCTGATGTTGCTAATCCGGCGGTTTGAGACGGTCTTGAGTGACCTGTTCGGCGAGGGATTGGTGCCGGGAACGGCGCACTTTTGCATCGGGCAGGAGGCCTGTGCTGTCGGCGCGACGGCCTCGCTGCAGGCCGACGATCTGGTGACCTCCAACCACCGTGGTCACGGTCATCTGATAGCCAAGGGCGGCGAGCCTGCGCGGCTGATGGCTGAGCTATTTGGCAAGAGCACCGGATACTGCGGCGGGCGGTCAGGCTCGCAGCACCTGTGCGAGCTCAAAATCGGCTTTCTTGGCTCGAATGGGATAACAGGCGGTATGGTGGCGGTGGGGACCGGCGCAGCCCTCTCGCAGAAGCTCCTGGGCACTAACCGCGTCGTGCTGAGCTTCTTTGGCGACGGAGCAACTGGTCAAGGCGTGCTTCAAGAGGCTCTCAACATGGCGGCCACGTGGCGTCTGCCTATCGTATTTTTTTGTGAGAATAACGGCTATGCAATGAGCATGCCGGTCGAGCGGGCCTTTGCAGAGCCGTCGGTGGCGAGGCGATTCGCGGGTTTTGGCCTGTCTACGGAGATGGTAGACGGCATGGACTACTTCGCGGTGCGCGAGGCGGCGGAGCGGGCTGTTGCGCGTGCAAGACAGGGGGAAGGACCGACGCTTGTCGAGGCGCTCACGTACCGTTTTTGTGGCCACTCCAAAAGCGACGACTGTAGCTACCGCACCCGTGAAGAGGAACAGCGTTGGATCGAGCGCGACCCGTTGCACCTCATGCGCAGGCGGCTGAGCGAATTGGGCTTGTTGGACGTGGCTGGCGAGGAAGATTTCCAGCGGCAGGTTGAGGCCGAAGTCCAAGCGGCGCTGGCGTATGCTCGCAGCAGCTCTGACCCGGACCCAGCAACCGCCACCAGCAACCTTTTCGCCGGCACCTATCCTGACTGAGGCACGAGGCAGGAATGCGAGAACTCTACTACTCCCACGCAATCCGTGAGGCCCTGGAAGAGGAGATGGAGCGCGACGAGTGCGTGATTCTGCTTGGTGAGGACCTGGCGGAGTATGGCGGGGCCTTCAAGATAACGGCGGACATTGTGGGGCGTTTCGGACCGGAACGCGTACGGAACACGCCAATCTCGGAGGCAGGCTTTGTGGGTGTGGCGGTTGGGGCCGCGCTGACGGGATTGCGCCCTGTAGTCGAGATAATGTTCATGGATTTCATCACACTGGCCATGGACCAGCTCATAAACCATGCCGCCAAGTTCCGCTATATGTATAACGGGAAGGTGAAGGTGCCACTGGTGGTACGCACACCCGCCGGAGCCGGGCGGGCCTACGGGCCAACCCATTCGCAGAGCCTCGAACGGCATTTCGTGGCAACGCCCGGGTTGGTAGTGCTGGCGCCCGCGACGGCTGAGGACGCCAAGGGGATGCTGAAAGCTGCGATACGGTGCGATGACCCCGTGGTGTTCGTGGAGAGCAAGGTGTTGTACGGGCGGCGCGGGCCGGTGCCCGAGGGCGACTATGTGACGCCGATAGGGCGGGCGCGGGTTGCGCGCGAAGGCAAGGACGTAAGCATTCTGGCCTACTCGAGGATGGTGGAAGAGGCGCTGCGGGCCGCAGATGCCCTGGCGAAGCATGGAATCAGCGCCGAGGTGGTGGATCTGCGCAGCCTCGCGCCACTGGATCTGGGGGCAATTGCAGAGTCGGTCTCAAAGACCGGCCGGGTGGTAGTAGTCGAGGAGGGCAACACCACGGGGGGCGTGGCGGCAGAGATATTGGCGCGTATTATCGAGGAGTGTTTCTACGATCTTCAGGCGCCGCCGCGCCGGGTGGCTGCGGCGGACGTGCCGGTTCCGGCTAGCCCGACGCTTGAACGTACGGTTGTGCCGGATGCCTCTGTCATCGGGCGCGCAGCCGCCGCGCTCGTGCTGGGGGACTGAAAGGGCAGCTAGGGCGGGTGGACAGGACGATGCCTCCAGAGGCAAGAGGCGCTACAATATGGCTGCCATGAGACAGATGACTGATGCGACGCTGATAGTGGTCAACTACAACAAGGCGCCGTATACCAGGGCGTGCTTGGAAAGTGTACTGGCAGCGGAGCCTGTGCCGACGCAGATCGTCGCCATCGACAACGGCTCAACTGACGGGACAAGAGAGTACCTGGAAGAGTGCTTCCCGGAGCTGGCGGAGAAGCAGGGAGTGAGCTTCGAGCTGATAACTAACCCGGAGAACATCGGCGCATGCACGGCCCGGAATCAAGGGCTTGAGCGGGCCGAGGGACGATATATCGCCTTTTTGGACAACGACGTGTTGGTGCGGACGCGGCGTTGGTTGGCGGGGTTGATAGAGACGCTGGAGATGAGCGAAGACGTGGGGATCGTTGGACCGAAGCTGGTGTACCCCTTTCCACCGTACAGGATTCAGGAAGCTGGAGTGGCTTTCTCCCCGAACGGACGCGTGAGGTACCTGGGCCGCGGTGAACCGCGCGACTCAGCCGATTTTAACGTGCGGCGTGAAGTGCAGGCACTGATCAGCGCCTGCTGGGTTATGAAGCGCATGGTGCCGGACCAGATTGGGGGCTTGGACGAGGTCTTCAACCCGGCCCAGTTCGAGGACTTCGACTTTTGTTACCGCGCCCGCAGCCGGGGTTGGAAAGTGCTCTATGAGCCAGCCGTAGAAATGTATCACTTCGAGTCAGTAACAACCGATGGTTCGCCTGACGTAAACTATCGTTACATTACAGTAAAGAATGGCATGGAATTTAAGCGACGCTGGCAGGCAATGCTAAGGGAAGAGAAGGGGGCGGCGGAGTCTGAGTGCCAGTGGGTGAAGTTAGAGACCAGGCCGATTGAGCAAACCGGCATTCCACCGATGATAGACTAAGGGCCCGAGAGGCGGGCCAGCGAAGGAGGGGCCAGTTTGGCCGATATTGCAGAGACCCGGCAGCGAATCAAGGAAATGATTGTCGAACGGCTGTTTCTTGATGTATCGCCGGAGGAGATCGGGGACGAGGACAGTCTGCCTGAGCAATACAATGTCGACTCGGTGAATCTTTTCGAAATCGTCGTAGGGCTCGAGGAGGTCTTTGGGGTATCGCTGGAGGACGAAGAGTTGAGTGTGGAGGCCTTTTCGACGGTGAATAAGATCGCCGAGGTAGTGCAACGCAAGCTGGAGGGGCAATGAGCCGGGCGCTGCAGCCCCTTTATATAAGCAGTGGCGGGATGAGGCTACACGGTCTTCTACACGGTTCTGGTGACGGAGCTGTTGTGGTGCTGGCCGAACCCTTCGCTGAGGAAGCCAAGTGTGCGCGCCGTGTGCTCACAGAGGTCTGTTGGGCACTGGTAGACGGTGGGCTAAGAGTGCTGAGGTTCGATTACCGGGGCTGCGGCGACAGCGATGGCGAATTCGAGAGCTTCGACCTGGATGCGTGGCGGGAGGACCTGCGGGCAGCAATTGCTTACGCGAGGGACACGCTCGCGCCCCGTGGTCTTGGGCTGATGGGAGTGCGCCTTGGGGCTGTATTCGCTGCCGAGACCGGTGGGGAGGTTGGGGCCAATGCGCTGGTGCTGGTGGCGCCACTGCTGGACGGGCAGATGTACTGGCGCGAGCAGTTCCGCCGTACGCTCATCAAGGCACGGATGACCCAGGGAGATCAGGTTTCTGCCGAAGAGCTTCGCGCCGGTGAGCAGAACGAATACTTTGACCTTGGCGGCTGGTTGGTACCCCGTAGGATGAGAGCCCAGCTCGAGGCGGTGAACCTGGGGCCAGGGCGCGTGCCTGACTTTGGAGGGCCTTGTCTGGTAGTTGATGTGGGCGCACGCCTGGAACCCAGTCCGCCACTCAAGACCCTGGCTGAAGGATACACCCATGGCGAGGTATTGGCTGTGCGATTGGAGCCCTTCTGGCAGCGTATTGGGCTGGTGGATGGTACGCTCCTTGCGCAGATACTTGCCGGATGGCTGGGGGAGAAGGGGCTTGGGTGTATGGCAGTGGCGCCGCGGTGATTCTCCAGCCACAAGAACCCAATGGAGCAACACTTCGTCTTCACGAATGAAGCGGAACAACTACTGGGCGTGTTGCACCTGCCGGAGCGCCCCGCGCGGGCGGGTATAGTGTTTCTTCATGGTTGGCCTGGATACAGGGTGGGTGCTCATCGGTTGGCGGTGAAGGCGGCACGGGCCGCAGCAAAGCGTGGTTTCGCATCGCTGCGCTTCGACTTCCGCGGACGTGGTGACAGTGAGGGAGCTACGGCGGACGCGAATCTTGTGACAATGATTGCGGACGCCGTGGTGGCGGTCGAGGAGCTGCGTCGTAGGGTAGACGTGGAGACAATTGTGTATCTGGGGGATTGCTCGGGCTGTGAGGTGGCGGTCGGTGCGGGGCCGCTCACGCCTGGCTTGCGGGCCATGGCTCTGTGGTCGGCGCCTATCATCGGTGGCGAGCGAAGGGCGGCCGACACCGCCAAGCGTTGGTCGATCTACTCGGCCTATGCGCGTAAGCTGTTCTCAGTCGAATCATGGCGCAAGCTTCTGAGAGGAGCGGTAAGGTGGGATCTGGTGCGGCGGGCGTTGGCGCGCGGCGGCAAGGGCAAGGGCGAGGAGGGCGCCGCGGTAGATCAGGAAATCGACTGGGACGGCTCGTTTCTGCAGTTTGGGGGGCCCAGGCTCTTCGTCTATGGTGGAGCCGACCCCGTGACGGCCTCGTGTATCGACTTCTATCGGGCGCTGTGTAGGCGTGCCCAGGCACCTTTCGAGCTGTACGTCGTCGAAGGCGCTAACCATGCCTTCTACTCGGCCGCGTGGGAGCGCGAGGTCATTCAGGTGACGCTGGATTGGCTTGAGGGCGTGGCCGGCCACAGCGACGGTACGGGCCGATAAAGACGCTCCCGGCAGCGCAGAGCCGAGTTCCCCCGAACAACCAGCATCGGCGTGTGCAGACACACGCGGCTTGTGGTGTGGTGATCAGGATCCGCGTCCTGTATGTGAATCATGTCTCCCAGGTTAGCGGGGCCGAGCGAACGCTGTTAGATCTGCTGTCGGCCCTACCGCGTTCGGTGGAGCGGAGGCTGGCCTGTCCCGGGCCAGAGGAAGCACCGCTGCCTCGGGCCGCGCGTGACAGAGGCGTCGATTGGGTTCCCTTGCGCGGTTGGCGCCCCCACCGCAAACCTCCCTGGCGCTTGCTCGCGGACTTGCTGGGCTATCGGGGCGCCACACGCAACCTGTTGCGAGTGGTGGAGGAATCTAGTCCTGACCTCCTGCACGCCAACAGTCTACCAACCGCGCTACTGGCGATGGGCTGCAGGAATCGGCCTCCCGTACTGTGGCACGCGCGGGATCTACGATTGCCTGAGCACGTGGTACGGGTGCTGCTGGCGCAAGTGGACCGGGTAATCGCGATCTCGCAGTGCGTCGCGGAGCGGCTGGTGGCACTGGCGCCCGGCGAAAAGGACAAGATTGCTGTTGTGTACAATGGCGTGGACCTGGCAGCTCTGGATGGAACGCCGCGGGGCGACGATGTTTTGGAGAGTCTGGGAGTGCCCACCAATCGGCCACTGGTGGGGATAGTTGCACAGCTTGTGCCCTGGAAGCGACTTGACGTGTTTCTCAATGCCGCGGGTCAGGTAGCGAAGGTTTGCGAAGCGCATTTCGTTGTCCTGGGGGCCGATCTTTTCGGCGAGCATCGGTGCTATGGCGCGAGGCTAAAGGCCCATGCCGAGCGCTTGGGACTGAAGGGGCGTGTCCACTGGCTGGGGTGGCGCGAGGATGCGTGGGCGATCGTGAGGAGCCTAAAAGTATATCTGCACACAGCTGACAGTGAGCCTCTGGGGCGTGCGATTCTCGAGGCCATGGCCCTGAGGGTGCCGTGTGTGGCGCCGGGAGCCTGTGGGCCCGCCGAGATCATCGAGGACGGCGTGACCGGCTTGCTATTCCCGCCGGGGTCGGCGACGGGGGCAGCGGAGGCTTGCCTGCGGCTCTTGGGAGACACTGCTCTGGCCGAGGAAGTGGCCCGGCGGGCGCGGTGCAGCGTGGAAGAAAGGTTCAACGCCCACAGGATGGCCGAGGAAATGGTCCGCGAGTACCAATTACTAGTGGGGCGAGGACATGACAGCCCTGTTTGACGCCTTGCTGCTGGGCGGACCGAGGTCAGGCGTCGAAGTGGCGGTCGCAGAGACAGCCAAGGCGCTCCACGAACTGGCTGCCGACAAAGTGACCTTCGCTGTACGTTCGGCCCTGACAAGCGAGGACGATTGGCCCCGCGAGGCGGATACGCTGGTCGCCCCGTCGTGGGCAAGAGGGCGCGCAGGTCGCATCCTGGCCGAGCAGTTTTGGCTGCCGCGGGCGGCGCGGGGCCACAGGATACTGCACGGCCCAGCATATGTGCTTCCTCTGGCGTGGCGGGGCGCAGCAGTGCTCACCATCTACGACTTGATCGCGCTCGCATACCCACAGTGGGCCAAGAGCACGAACTCACTGCATTACCGCTTCGTCGTTCCCCGTAGTGTGCGACGCGCGAACGTGGTAATCGTGCCCTCGGCCGTGGTCGCTGAAGAGGTCAGTGAGCTGCTTGGGGTGCCGGAGGCCAAGATCCGAGTACTGTCGCTGGGGGTGCGCGATGTGTTTCGGAAGCCGCCCGAGAGGAGAGAGGTCGAGGACTTTGAGCAGCGCTATGGACTCGGGCGGCCTTACTTCGCGGTAGTTGGGAACATCGAGCCGAAAAAGAATGTGAGGGGTATAGTGAGAGCCTTCGAGATAGCCGCCGTGCAAGTGCCGCACGACCTGGTGATAGCAGGGCGGATCGGGTGGCGCTGCAGAGAGGACCTTGAGGCTATTAAGAATAGCCCGGTCAGGAATAGAATCCATGTGGTGGGACGGCCAAGCGACGCAGACCTTCGCTGTCTCTACCGAGGTTGCACAGCTCTGGTACAATGGTCGCTATACGAGGGCTTCGGGCTTGTACCGCTCGAGGGAATGGCTTGTGGCGCGGCGGTGATCATATCGAACGGTGGGGCCCTTCCTGAGGTGGCAGGGCCAGGCGCCCACAAGGTCAGACTTGGGGAGCCTAGTGAACTGGCGGAGGCGATGGTTTGGCTGGCGGAGGACTCGGTCGCGCGGCGAGAGCTTGCGCAGGCCGGGCTACAATGGTCGCAGCAGTTCTCCTGGCGCATACACGCCGAGAAGGTGTTGCAAATTTACCACGAGGTAGGGTGAGGCTTCGGCAGGCTCGGGCGGCGGGAGACCGGGTTTCTGCCCTTGGGGGCTCTCGGAGGTCTCAGCTCTTGGGTCAAGAGGCAAAGCGGCAAACGAAACAATCAGAGAAGCCGCCGCCTCGGCGATGCCGCCGGGCCAGAAGCCTGGTGTACATCTTCAGCCGCTTTCCCACGGTGTCGGAGACCTTTCTGTTGCGGGAGATCAACGCCTTGGATCAGGCGGGTCTCAGGATACAGGTTGTGGCGTTGGCGCTTGGGGAGGACCAGGCAGTTCATGAGGCAGCTAAGCCGTGGCTCGAGAAGGGCGTGATCTATCGACCACCGCTGCGCAGTGGACGGCTGTGGTATGCTGGGGCCGTCGCGGCACTGCTGTGGCCTGTGGGATGGACGAGCGCCGTCCGCATGGCACTGGGGCTGTTGTGGCGTCATCCCGCCCGGGCGCACGAGATTCTTGTCTCGCTGCTGACGGCCGCCTACTTCGCCTGGGCGCTGCCGCACGGTGACGTGGCGCACATACATGCTACCTTTGCCAGCGTGCCGGCAACAGTGGGGCTATTCCTCGCCGAGATCTTGGGCGTGAGCTTCAGCTTCGCGGCCCACGCGCGTGACCTATTCACCAATGAGGCCAGTTTCCTAGACGTGAAGGCGCGAGAAGCCGAGTTCGCTGTGACGTGCACAGAGGTGGGCTGTCATCACCTGCGTCAGTACTTCCCGGTGAGGGCGCGCAGTCGTTTGCAGATGATACGGCACGGCGTGGACTTGACGCGCTTTGCTGCGCTACCGCATAGGCTATCGAAGCGTCCGTATATACTATCCGCCGGGCGACTGGTGCCGAAAAAGGGATACCCACATTTGTTGCGGGCTGCCGCGGTGCTGGTAAACCGCGACTTCGACTTCGACCTACACATCTTCGGATCAGGGCCGCAACGCGACGAACTGGAGCAGTTGATCAACGGGCTGCAATTGCGTGACTGCGTACACCTGCACCCGGCCGTGACCGAGCAGGGAATGCTTGCGGCCTTCCAGCAGGCAGACATCTTTGTATTGGCCTCGGTGCAGGGCCCAGATGGCGACAACGAAGGAGTACCCAATGTGTTGGTCGAGGCGCTGGCGATGCAGGTGCCTGCTGTGGCCAGCCGGACTGGCGGCATACCGGAGCTGATTCAGGATGGTGTGACTGGCCTGCTGGCCGAGCCCGGCGACCACATAGATCTGGCAAACCAGCTCCAGCGCCTGCTTACGGATAGCAACCTGCGCTTGACCCTTGCCACAGCCGGGCGGGTGAAGGTAGAACGCGAATATGACCTGCAGAGCAACACCCAACGCCTCTATGACCTGATGCGCCAGGTAGCGAGGTAGCAGCCAATGGACGATGAGGCAATCCCGACCCCCGAGTCCGAAAGTGACTCGCTTGGCAAGGCCGGACGACAAATGACCGTGGCGGCTGTGATCATTAGTGTCTTCCTGCTCGTGGGAAAGCTGGCGGGTTACGCTAAACACATGGTTGTGGCTCACTACTTTGGCAAGAGTCGGGTCACGGACGCCTTTTATAACGTATACAACGCGATAATTTTCAACTTATACACGAAGGTTGAGAATCTAATGCGGCCCACGTACTTGCCTGAGTTTGTGCACGTACGTGACCGAGAGGGGGAGGAACGGGCATGGGAGGTGGCCAGCGGCGCGGCGCTCATGCAAGCGACCGTGCTCGTGGTTGTGGCGACTCTGCTGATGGTCTTCGCCCGGCAACTGATCACACGAATGTGGCCCGAGTTGTCCTCCGACCCTCACACACTGGAACTGGCCGTCGTGATGCTGCGGATCATGGCGCCGGCGCTGGTGCTGTTCAGCCTGTCGATCATGCCTGAGCTGACGCTACACTCCTACAAGCGATTCACACTGCCAGCCGTGGCCGAGGCGGCTTTCCGTATAGGCACGGTGTTGGTGCTCGTAGCGGCGCTCCATCTCCTATGGCAACCCGAGGACCCACGGGCGATCTATGCTACAGCTCTGGGTGTCGCCCTGGGCGGAGCACTGCGCCTAATCGTGCAGCTTCCGGGTGTAGCGCGCTGGTTCAAGCTCCTGCGACTAGTGGCCTTCTGGCGCGATCCAAGTATTCGCTTGATGCTTGGCCTAATGGTGCCAGTAATCGCAGGGCTAATCTTCTCCTTCCTGCGGACCCTGGCGGATAGCGTCTTCGCGGACAGGATTGAGGAAGGCGCCTATACGTGCCTCACCTTCGGGCGGGCCATGACCGACGCACCGCTACAGATTCTGCCCCTCGCTGTGAGCTTCGTAGTTTACCCCTTCCTCTCGCAGTGGGCAGCTCAAGACGATCGAGTAAAGTCGGGGCTGACGCTGGTGGCGATGACGCGGGCCATGGTCTTCCTCTTCCTGCCGGCCACGGTGGGGATGATGGTGCTGGCGCGGCCCATCATCCGCCTGCTGTTCGAACACGGCAAGTTCGGAGCTGAGGGCGTGGATATGGCGTCGCTGGCGCTCTACTGCTACGCGCCGGCAGTTGTTTTCGTGGCCGTAGAAGGTAGTGTCAACAAGTGGTACTTCGCCATGAAGGACACTGTGGTTCCCAACATCGTTGGAATCATCGGGGTCCTTCTGCACATCGCCATTGGCTGGTATGGGACCTTTGTTCTCGGCGGCTCAGTGGCGGTGATTGCCTTGGCTTTTACAGTGAGCAAAAGTCTGAAGGTAGTGGCACTGTACCTGTTACTCTGGGAGCGGATTGCTTGTGTCGAGGCCCGGGTTCAGCTCCGTTGGGCTCTCCGGGTGCTCCTAGCGACAGCGGTGATGGCCGTTGTCGTGTGGTTCACGGAGGCCGAACTGCATGGCCTCCTGGAAACCTGGCAACCGCCTGTGGGCGGGACAAAGACCAAGATGCTAGTCCTGCTCGGTGGCGTGGGGGCGGTAGGTACTGGGATATATCTACTGAGCACGTGGCTGTTCGGTGTCCAAGAGGTGCGCTACGCCGCGAAGCGACTGAGGGAAAGGGTGAGCGCCCGCTGTGGCAAGTGACCGAATGGCCAAGGCGACCGAGGGATGCGCGGCGGGACCGGGCCGCCCTCTGCGCGTGATGCAAGTTGTGGAGGCAATGACCGGTGGGACGCGGCGTTTTGTGCTGGACGTGGCTACCGGCCTGGACCCCGAGGAGTTCCGGCAGCATGTGGTGATGTCAACACGGCGCGACCGCTTCGCAGCGGAGGACTTGGCGATCCTAGAGGCCGCGGGCGTCGAAGCGACCGTCCTCGATATGGTGCGCAGCCTTCACCCGGCTCGAGACCTCGCGGGGTTCTGTGCTCTGCGGCGGATCATAGGCGAGTGGCACCCGGATATTGTGCACGCTCACAGCTCGAAGGCAGGCTTTCTCGCGAGGGCCGCAATCCACTACGGCCATTGGCCCGAGAAAAGGCCCTTGGCGCTCTATTCGCCCCATTGCTTCGCCTTCCAGGCTTGCGTCGGTATCGTACGCCAGAGATTCTATCTCGAGATCGAACGCCTGGCTGCGTCGTGGACAGACTGCTTCGTCTTTATTAGCGCCGGGGAGCGACGAGCGGCTCTGGCGCGGGGTTTGACCTCTGAAGACAAAGTTCATGACCTCCCCCTCGGTGTTGATGTAGGGCAGTTCGCGCCAAACTGCGGAGCGAGCCGAGAAGAGCTGGGCCTGCCTGAAGGCACCCTGGTCGGAAGCGTCGGCGACTTACGTCCCCAGAAGGCCCCGGGCCTGCTGGTCGAAGCCTTTGCTCGTGTGGCAGTGCGGTTTCCAAGAGCGCATCTGGTGCTAGTGGGAGATGGGCCGCTGAGAAGCGCCGTAATCCGCCGTGCGGCGCGATTGGGGCTGGCGTCGCGCGTGCATCTGCTCGGCCACCGCACGGATGTTCATCAAATTCTTCCGCATATAGAACTTTTCGTGATGACATCGGCGTGGGAGGGTCTGCCCTACGCGCTGCTGGAGGCCTTGGCCTGTAGGCGTGCTGTCGTGGTGCCGGAGCTTGACGGCGTGGCTGATCTGGTGGCGGCCAGCGGCGCTGGGCTGACCTTTCAGCAGAGCCGCACGGCGTCGCTCGCCGCAGCACTCGAGGCTGCCTTGACTCTAGCACCCAGGGAGAGAGAGACCTGGGGCGCTGCAGGCCGAGCCTATGTGGCAGAGTGCCACTCAGTGGGAGCGATGCTCAAGGCACTGGGCGACCTGTATCGCGAGATGATCACGCGGGGCTGAGGGCTGCGACAACACATCCGCACACTCGCGCAGATCAAAATCTCCCAAAGACCTCTCGACTCAGAGCACGGGACGCTGCTGAGCAAGAGCGTCGCGCACATGCGCGACGAAGTCAGTGTAGGACCAGTCGCCTGGCGGCCCAGACTCCAGACAAATGGGACGGTCCCAGCCAAGCTCTCCTAGGCCTGCGAAGAAACCCGCCCAGTCGATCCCGCCAGCTCCGGGCAACCAGTGCTGGTCACTGCTGCCGTCGTTGTCGTGCCAGTGAATCGTGAAGAGACGATCCCCGATCTTTTGCAGACACTTGTCCATGGGCAGATGCAGCAGGTTGGCGTGGCCGGTGTCGAAGCACACACCAACGCGCTTGCTCTCGCAGCCCTCCACTAGCAGCATGAGCTCGTCCATATCAGCAGCGAGGTATTCAGGAGGCAAGTTCTCGATGGCGAGGCCCACGCCTATGTCCTCGGCGGCTATCGCCAGCTCGCGCAGGCCTCGGGCGCTGTTGCTCAGACGAAGGGCATGTTCACCCTCGTCGATGTGGTCCGAAGGATGGATGACGACGTACTTGGCACCGAGCGACTCAGCCGCACGGAGCTGTTCGACGTTAAGCCTCACTGCCTCGGCTCTCTGTGCCTTGTCGATGTGGGAAAAGTCATAGCGTCCGCCAAAGAGCGGGTGGTAGGAATACACGCTCACGTCCTGCTCGGCCAACAGATCACGCAAGCGGTGCAGGTGGTCCTGTCGAGTGTAGTCGAAGGCCACGTCCCAACCGCCGACCTCGATCAGCTTGACGCCTGCGGCCTTGAGACCAAGAGCCACGATGGGCATGTGCCAGAACGGCGGCAGCGGCAGTAAGAAAACAGGTTCATGCACAAGCGGTCACTCCTGTTCTGAACATTTGGCGGCGACCTGGTTAGAGACTCATGCTGAGCATATGGATGAGAAAGTCCGTATCGGTGTCGCCCGGCGTCTTGGCCAGCGCGGCTGCCATGTAGTCCTGAGCTGAAGCCGCGATCCTGGGCAACTCGTCAGCCGTGATGCCCAAGTCGGTCAATGTCACGCTGAGGTCCACGGAGTGTAGCAGATCCACGAGGGCGCTGGCTACGGCGTCGACGACGGTCTCCGCCGAGCCCTCCGCGTTCAAGCCGAAGCAGGGAGCCAACTTGGCCAGTTTCTCTGGCACTCTCTTGCCGAAGAGCCGTATGTAGGCGGGAAGGAGGGCTGCCAGGCCCTCTCCGTGCGGTACCTCGGGGTGCAGAGCGCTGATTGGATGCTCAAGTGCGTGGACGATGGTAGCACCCACTTGGGCCAAGGGATAGCCAGCGAAAACATTGGCGAGCAGCAACTGGTAACGAGCCTCACGGTCCAGGCCGTCCTGGAAGGCACGGGGCAACCAGCGTGCCACCAACGTGACGGCCTGAATCGCGAAGAGATCCATCATTGGCTGGGCGGTCACTGCAGCTAAGGCCTCGGTGGCGTGACAGAGCACGTCGATGCCCGTGGCGGCGGTCACTCGCGGCGGTGCGGAGTAGGTGAGACGTGGGTCGTCTATAGCGACGCGGGCGTAGATGGCTTCACCAGCCACAGCGGCCTTTTTCCTCGTCTCCTGCACACTGACCACTGCAAGAGGCGTCAACTCCGAGGACGTGCCGGCCGTGGACGTGACGCAGAGGATCGGCAGAGTAGCGTCGGTAGGCACACGCTTATCGCCCCAAGGACCTGCTGAGACGAAGTGAGCGATAGGCTCATCGTGAGTGGCCCTGACGGCAATGGCCTTGGCCGCGTCCATAGAGCTGCCACCGCCCAAGCCGAGGACAAAATCGCAGGCCGCTTCGCGTGCCATCTGGGCGCCCCGCTCGACAGTTGCATCGGTGGGATTCGACGGTACGCCGTCGTAGACCGTCGCCCGCAGCCCAGCGTCCTGCAGCAAGTCCAGGGCTTGGTTGAGCCAACCAGCAGCACACATCGCGCCCCGGCCAGTCACTACGAGGGCATGGGTGCCAAGTTTAGCAGCCTGCTCGCCCAGACGGTCGAACTGACCTTCGCCGAAGAATAAGCGAACTGGGCTGTAGAAGGTGAAGGACTTGCTCATAGCGGGGCCTCCCAAGTCGTAGCAAGGAGTCGTAGAAACGAGGTGGTGAAGCGCTTCAGGCCATGCTCCTCAGTGGAAGGCGCAGGGTTATGGTTGTGCCCTCACCCAACTCGCTCTCCACGATTATCTTGCCGCTGTGAGCCTGTACGACATTGGCGACAATGCGGGTGCCCAGGCCTGTGCCGGTAGCCTTCGTCGAGACGACACGATCCGTGAACAGCTTTTCGCGCACTTCCTCTGGCATACCCGAACCGGTGTCGGCAACGGACAAATCTAGGTACCCACCCTCCGGGAATTCACCTTCGGGCTGTAGGGCCAGGCCAACGGTAACTGTTCCGCCGTCGCTGCAGGCCTCGATGGCATTGAAGACCAAGTTGTAGATGGCGTTGTAGAGCTGGCGTCCGTCAACCTCGGCTACGGCACCGTCGGGCGGCGCATCGACGACGAGGGTGACGCCGCAGCTCTCCGCCTGGAGATTCAGTGCGTTCACAGCACGGCCGGCGATGTCGACGACGTTCGTCGGTTCAAAGCTCGGCGGTGTCACCATGCCCTTGATGGCGTTGGAAATCTCGGCGACCCGCTGCTGCGCATCCAGCGCCCCCTCAAGCATCATATCCAGGATCTCAGGAACCAGCGACTGCAGGTCGCCCACGACGGCGTCAACGTTGTCTCTCTTCTCCTCAGGCAACTGCTCGTCTGAGGCGATGTCCTGTAGAAGCTCGGCATCAGCGGACAAGGCCTCCTGGAGCGTATAAGCGCCGGTCTGAACGGGCGTAAGCATGTTCTTCACATCGTGGCTGATATTGCCAATGAACTTGACGATCTCCGCGAGCTTGGCCTCCTCTTGAAGGTGCGCGGTTTCGAGACGGGACGCAATCTCGTGGGCCAAGATCTCGACTAGGGCTACCTCGTCTTCCCCAAAGGGCGCGTCTTCCTTGTTGAGCACCTGGAGCACCCCAATGACCTCGCCGGTACTGGTGATGAGAGGAGCCGTGACCATGTTCGTGGTGCGGTACTGGGTACGCTCCTCGATCTCGGTGCTGTGGTCCTCCTCCCTGCGCACATCCCCGCTGACGTGGGTCGAGCCCTCACGGAGGACGCGGCCTGCGATGCTCCGCTCGATATCGACGGGCACGCCGATGAGGGCGTCGCCGCCGCCACCAACTACGTAGCGGAACACGAGTTTCTCCTGGTCGCGGTCGTACAGCAGCACAGAGCCCGCATTGGCTCCCATGGTCTCAAGTGCCACCTGGAGAGCGCGGCGTACAATGCCGTCCACGTCGGTCTGCCGACCAAGTTCATTGGCCATACGCTGCAGAGCCTGGAGCTGTCGCTCAAGCTCCTGCACACGGCTGACCAGATCATGCGCCCTGTCTAGCTCGCTCACGTTGACAGGCCTCCCGAACCAAGCCTTGACGTTGACTGCCTATTTTTGCGGCTGCCTAGGTACTCCCTGGAAGAGAGGCGGTCGAGGACTGACCTGCAGAGCCATCGCAGCAGCTTTGCGGCCGGCATCCTTCAGTCCCATGTCGTTCAGGCCCTTGCTCAGCAGTAACCACGCCTCGAAGTTGGACGGGTGCGCGCGAGCTACCTGTTCCAGCTCCTGCAGCGCAGGCTTGTGGTCGCCGCTCAGGTAGAGCGCCCAGGCCGCAAGCACGGCAGCCTCTCCGTTGCCGGGGTCGAGATTGTCCCGCTTTTGAGCGAGCTGACGAGCTTCTGCGAGTCTGGATCGCTGAACAACAAGCAAGCGAGAGAGACTCATGAGAGCGTCCCTATGGTCTGGCTTGAGGGCCAGAGTTCGCCGGTACTCCGCCTCGGCCTCCGCCGTCCGGCGCGCAGCCTGGAGGGCGGCAGCCAGCCGAAAGTGAGGCTCGGGGTCCTTGGGATCAAGATCCACAGCCTGCTCGGCGATAGAGACTGCCTTCTTGTTATCCCCGAGGGTTTGGTAGGCGATGGAGAGATTGAGGCGGGCCAGATTCATCTGACCATCGAGGGCCAGAGCCTTGTCGAGCGCCTTGATAGCCTCACGGGGCTTCCGCCATGCCAAGAGCAGCTCGCCCTTTTTCTCCCACGCCGGCGCTGAGTGCGGCGCCAGCCTGAGCACCTTATCGACCCACGCAAGGCCCGTCTCGGAATCGCCCA
>JAKORR010000965.1 GCA_029777735.1 Armatimonadota bacterium
AGGCCCAGCGATGTCAGGCGAAGGCGCATCGGCAAGGGGGGAGCTGCAAGAGCGGCAAGTTGTGTCAGGTCCGCCAGAGTGCGCGTCGCCATCACCAGGGCCTCGGTCGGGTCTTGGGCCTTGCGTACCTGCGACCGCAACAGGACCCCGTCGCGCGAATCGAGGCGCTGGACGGGCAGATTCCTCACGTAAGTGCGGTAGCCCGAGGCCGTGGGGATCCGCCCTGAGGAGGTATGAGGCTGACGTAGCAGACCCATGCTCACAAGTACCGACATGTCCAGGCGTATTGTCGCACTACTCGCCCTGATGCCATACCTCCTACCTACGGTCTGTGACCCCACAGGCCGACCATATTGTACATAATCGCGGACTACTGCCCGCAGCACGGACAGCCGCCGCGCCGTTAGCCCTTCGAGTTTCGGACGAGGCAAAAGGGCACCAGGACTACACTAGAGCCGAGGTTCGGGCGGTTTCACCGTAGCAAATAAAGAACCATCTAGGCTCACAAAGTCCCCTTTAAAGCATACCCAAGCACAAAAGCAAGTCAAGGGGGGCCTGAAGGACCTTACGAAACCCCGGCCACCGCCCAGGGACCGCGTGGAAGTGTAACTCTTGACGCGGGAGTTGGCCGTTGCTATGCTGCTGCCCAATGCATATCGCTACCTGCCTTCGCTTCAGGTGCGACCGCTAGTTGCACTCAGCCAGCGGGCAGGTTTCTACTGATGCCGCCCAACCGGGGTGGCTTCACTGTTATATGGGTAGGCCCTTGCAGGCACCCATGGGGGAGCGCCCGGTCAGGGTGAAGCGGCTGAATCGCGCAGCAGGGGGGAGCCCTGATGGACAAGGTCCAAGTAGCAGTCTTCGGTGCGGCGGGCTATGGCGGAGTCGAGCTTCTGCGGCTATTGCGTCGCCACCCCTATGTGGAGGTAGTGCGCCTTGCGGGACATACCACCGCTGGGGAGCGTATCGACGAGGTGTATCCCCACCTAGCGGGCGTTGACGGGCGCACGATTACCGAGAGCAACGTTGAGGAAGCCTGCACCGAGGCAGAGATAATCTTCGCGGCCTTGCCTCATGGCACGTCCATGGAGTTCGTCGCTGCCGCGGTTGCGGCTGGCCGGCAGATATTGGATTTCTCGGCCGACTTTCGGCTGCGCAGCCGTCAGGCCTATGAGCAGTACTACGGAGAACACGTGGCACCCGAGTTGCTCAGCCAGGCGGTCTACGGACTGCCCGAGCTGCACCGCACGGAGATTGTGGGCGCGCAGCTCATTGCCGTGCCCGGATGTTACCCGACCGGGGCCATCTTGGCCATGGCTCCGGCTGTGCGGGCCGGCCTGATCGAGCCGGATAGTATCATCATTGACTCCAAGTCCGGGGTTTCCGGCGCCGGTCGCTCGAAGCTGACCCTGACCACTCATTTCTGCGAGGTGGACGAGTCGGTTAGCGCGTACAACATCGCCACTCATCGCCACACTCCCGAGATGGAGCAAGAGCTCAGCCTGTGGGGCGAGAGCGTGACAGTAACTTTCAGCCCACACCTCATCCCCATGAGCCGGGGCATTCTGACAACGGCTTACGGCAAACTACGGTCGGCTGTGACAGCGGCGGAAGTGCATGAGATCTATGCCGAAGCCTACGGGGAAGAGCCCTTCGTGCACGTGTTGTCTCCAGGAAAACTGCCGGCTACCAAGCACGTGACGGGCACAAACTTCTGCAATATCGGTCTAGTAGTGGACGAACGTAACCAACGACTCATTGTAGTGTCTGCAATAGATAATCTGGGTAAAGGCCTGTCGAGTGCGGCGGTTCAGTGTCTCAATATCGCGCGGGGCTGGCCTGAGACCACGGCGCTGGACGACGTGGCCGTCTGGCCGTGATTCAGGCAGCGGCAGGACCTGCGGGTCCGGTGGGCGACAAGGCTAAGGAGCACAGTCATGAAGATGGAACAGATACCTGGAGGGGTATTGGCCGCGGCAGGGTTCCGCGGCTCGGCCCTCTACTGTGGCATCAAGAGCAAGCAAGTGCCCGATTTGTCGCTGCTCGTGAGCGACAGCATCTGCACAGCAGCGGCCACCTTCACGCGCAACAAATTCCGAGGAGCGCCAACCTATGTGACCGAGGCCCATGTGGCCAACGGGCGCGCCCAGGCTGTTGTGGCGAACAGCGGCAATGCAAACTGTGCCACCGGCGAACAGGGCTTGGTTAACGCCCGCCGCATGGCTGAAGTGGCGGCTCAGGAGCTGGGCCTGGCGACCGAAGACGTCCTGGTCTGTTCAACGGGCATCATTGGCTACCAATTGCCCATGGACAAGGTTGAGCCCGGGATTCGCGCTCTGGCTGCCCGGGTGAGCCGAGACGCCCCGGAGCTTGTGGCGCGCGGGATCATGACTACCGACACCCACCCGAAAATGCACTCCGTGGCCTATGAAGTGCACGGCCGTACGGTGCACATTGGTGGTATTGCCAAGGGCGCGGGGATGATCGCGCCCAACATGGCGACGATGCTGGCCTTTGTAACAACCGACCTGGCCATCGATGCGGGTGTGCTGGCCGATTGCTTGCGGTGGGCCGTGGACCGGTCCTTCAACTGCATCAGTGTGGACGGCTGCATGAGCACCAACGACACCGTGATCGCGCTGGCCAACGGCGCGTCCGGAGCGCCACCCGTGACGGACCAGCGCAGCGAAGGCTTGGCGGATTTCCGGGAAGCCCTATTGGTTGTGCTACGTGAGCTCGCCAAGATGATCGCTGGTGACGGCGAGGGAGCGACGAAGCTGCTGACGGTGAAGGTGGGCGGCGCGCCCAGTTTCCTCGAGGCGCGGCGCATCGCCAGGACAATCGCAACCTATGACCTGCTCAAGGCAGCGTTGTATGGGAAGCAGTTCAAC
>JAKORR010000966.1 GCA_029777735.1 Armatimonadota bacterium
ACCATCCGTGGATCGCACACTGCAGATGCGAGCGCCCTTCGGCAAATCGGCGTTGGGGTGCGACACATGCCCGTATCCTGCATAAAACACGCACAGCAGATCGTCGTTTCGCAGGCGCACGACGTCCGGAAAGGCCTCATAGCCGCCCGCGCCCGCGTCCTTGCAGATAACTTGGTGGCGATGCTGCAAACGGATCATCTCCCATGGTCTGATGAGCTTGGCGGTGACGCCCTCCACGCGGAAGTCGTCGAAGACTACACGTCCCTGACCAGCCCGCAGGCCCACCTTTCCAGCTAAGTACGTATCGTCCTCGATCTCGGCGACCAGAACGCCGTCCAAGAACACGCGCAGACGCTTGCCTAGGCCCTCGACCTGCGCCTCGTGCCACTCGCCCTGCGTAATCCGCAGCGGCTTGCGGACAATTGCTGTGGTCAGGCCATGCTCGGGCATGGTCTGGCGCTGCACCAAGAGGCTCTGGTTGCGCGAATCGAAGTGCGCCCAGTACTCCCTCATCGCGCTGGCCGACCGGAAGATCAGGCCTGCCGCGCGCACGCCATGCCCGCCGAGGATCTTGAATCGAACCGATGCCACGAAGTCTCCCACGACCGGCTCGCGCAGGTAACTCGCAGTCCCGTACAGCCTATCATCGGTCTGCTCGTAGCAGCCGTCGCGAAGAGTCCATGTGTCTGTCTGGGGCTGCCAGATGGGCGACCCGTCGCTGCCCACAGCGTAGCTGTCGAAGTGGTCTTCGAAGAGGATGCGCCCTGGGACCTGCCCCTCGCCTCTCGCCGAGCCGATCCCGGCCAGGGCCGCGGTGAGGCCGAAAGCCAAGGCCGCGAGAGTGCGGATCACGCTACGCCCCCCAGTGCAAAGCGCGGAGAGTAGCCGAAGGCCAGGCGCGCTCTGTCGGAGGAGACCAGGCTTGATCGACCAGGCAATGGACGCGTGAGCGACGCCGCAAGGTCGGGCCGAAAGCGCCACAGGATGTCCATGGTTGGCTCCGGGCAACGCGTGTCGGCGGCCGCCAGTGTGTAGACGCCATGCCCGGGCAACATAGGATCCTCGAGCGCTTGGCGCAGGGCGCGCGCCACGTCCTCCACATGAACCCACTGGAATAGGTCGTCATTCCAGCTCTGCGTGGGCTCAAGCCCCTCTTCGAGGCGCCTTCGGTACATCTCGTCCGTCCACACGCTGGCACAGCGAAAGGCCGCCGTCGTCATGCCATAGGCGCGGTGGAAGGCTGCGCACGTCTCCTCGTTGACCAGTTTGCTGAGGCTGTAGGGGTCCTCGGGCACCGGCGGGAAGTCCTCGGTCAGTGGCAGGGTCTTGTATTCCGGCGGCTTGCCGCTCAGCCGCCAGTAGATGGTACCGTAGGCATTGATGCTCGAGGCGCACAGGAACCGCCTCACACCCACCAACCGGGCAGCGTCGATCACGACGAAGGTGCCCAGCGCGTTCGTCGTGAAGGTCTCCACACCGACCTCCGGCCGGCCGCTGACGGAAGCGGCCAGATGTATCACGGCCTCGATGTCTTCCATTGCCGCGCGCATGGCCGGCACGTCAGTGATCTCAGCCTGTACGAAGGGCCACGATGCCCTCAGCGGGTCAGGCCGCCGCTCAAACGAACCGGGGCTGAAGGTGGTCGCTTCCTCAGGCAGCGTTTGGTCCAGGAGGCGTAGCTCGTGCCGGTCGCCCAGCTCCCTCAGAAGGGCGCGAGCCACTAAGCCACAAGCGCCAGTCACTAGTACCCTCATCGATGCCTCAACTCCTGATTCATGCCAGTCTGGGCCTGCCCTCTAGGTTCTTGCCCCACACGCGCCGGACCCGTGTCTGAGCACAGCCCGACAAGCTCTTACTGGTCTCAGTTGCAGAACTCTACTATGATACAAGCCGCTGCTCTGCCAAGAAGTTGGAGGTTTACCACCAGCCCACCGGGCCCCTCCATGAGGGAGCGTTGGTCGACAGAACCACAAACTGGGCCCTGCAGGCCGCTGGCCCAGTCCCACTCGCTAACCGCGCCTCTTACCGGCAGCACTACAAGACCTTCGTAGGGATCAGTGCCCTCGTTAACAAGGAGAAACACGTCGCCGTCCTTCGCGCGCCGCCGTGCCACCGTTACCTTGTCACTGGGCGGATCAAGGTGCACGACCGCCCGGCGCCTGGCCGCCGCCGCGATGCTCGCCCAGGTTCCCGACAGGACCTCAACGCCCGCCTGCAAAGTGGCATCGATAACCGCCCGGGCGACGGCCGACGGCTCGCCCGGCGGCAGTACAAGACACTCGTACCGCCGTCTCTCCAGAACGAGCGCCTTGTCCTCGATCCGGGCGCGCTCCAGAGCCACGTCGTCCAGGATGTCGTAGTCCACCTGCGCGCGGAACAGCCCGTCGGTGATCTCCCGGAAGGCCAGCCCTATCGCCCCGGCTTCACCCGCGACCTTCTCATCCAGACCTCCCTCCAGCGATGGCGGCACCTGGGGCGTTGTCACGCCACGCACAGCGTCGATCGGATAGTAGACGCCCACCCGCGCGTCCGTCCCGGTGTTCTCCAGCAACCAGCTCCAACGTGTCAGATATTTCACTAGCGCTGGAATATAGGGCCAGTGAGGGCTCTGGAAGAACAGCGACGGAGGGCACTCGTGGTAACGCTCGCCCAACACGGAGTAGTAAAAGGCATGCAGCACGAGCCGCGTGACGCCGCGCACCCCCAGCCAGTCGGCAATCTGCCGCATCTCCTCAGGCGACAGACTCCAGCCCGCCGCGCCATAGGTCTCGCTTATTGACTGCGTCTTGCCTCGTGTGTGCGCGGCCGAGGACGCCAACTTGGGAACAAAGCTGTCGGGCTGGCGGTGCCAGTCGCCCGCGGGGCCAATGATATCCATGCCAGGGATGTCCAAGCCGTCCATGGCTGTGAAGAAATCTGCGTTGTATCGCACGTGGTCGACCAGGTACTCTTCGTTGTTGATATGCCCCACCAGCTCCAGCCCGTGGGCTGTGCACCAGGCCTTCAGCGGCTCGTAGAAACGCTCGAGAATGAGGCGGCTCACCACGCGGTAGAAATCCACACGCACCCGCGCCGCCTCGGGAGCGTCGGGCACGTCTCCGAACAATGCCGGGAGGAGCGGCAGCAAGCTGTAGCCACAGCGCGCCTCAAACTGCTTGGGCAAGTCCGTCGTCCACACGATCGTACCCGGCGCGCAGTGGTGAAAGTGGTTGTAGAACCCCGGCTCGTCCGTGAAAACTGCAGTGACCGTGCCTCCCAAGTGCTCCGCGAGGGCCTCCGCATACCGTTCGTGCGTCGTCTCGATGAAGACCTCCGTGGCGCGCCGGTCCAGCAGGTCGGTATACCAGCCCTCACTGTAGGCCGGGTGCCAAGGCGTGAGGCCTTGGATGAAAGCCCTGCCGCCCACGCGGGCCACTACCTCGCCCGGCGCTTCAGCTTCGGACACCATCGCGAGATGCTTGGCCTGGCCGTCCGGATAACGGCGCAGAGTCTCGCCACCTGCGTAGCCCGAAGGCCAGTTATCTTCATCGTATAGCCACACCCTGAGCCCCAGGTCGGCGCATACGTCGGCACAATGGCGGATACCAGCAAACCATTCGTCCGACAGGTACTCGACCGTGTGGCCTCGCCGCGCGTGCAGGCACACCACGCCTATTCCGATGGCGTGCATGAGGCGCAGTTGGCGCGTCAGCTCTTCCCTGCCCAGGTCGCCGTTGAGAAACCAGAAGGGTATCGGCGAGTATTCCCGCGGCGGATCCGCGAAGCCTCCAGCGATTTCGTCCAACGTCTTCATCAGTGTCATACCTCTTGGGTCAACAGCGGCCGACGGGATTATCCTGCGAGCCTGGCGGCGCGGCTATTCGGCGTGCTGCTGCCCACCCCTTCCTGCCCGTATGCAACGCTGAGCTCAGCTCGCAGATGCAAGCTGCTCCGCTCGCGTCGATGGTCTAGCTCTCGAGCAGCAAAACCCCAACGTCCAGGTGTGACGTCAAAACGTCGATTCGTTGCCCGCAGGACCCCTGTGGCTATCGGTCTGGGTGAGGGTACAGGACTTGGGCGCCGGTTGCATCAACGTTCTGCACAAGGACAAGAAGGGCGAGGTCTTGCTCAACTAGGGTATCGGCAACTTCTCGGGCACCTTTGACTGGGACGAGGTAGCATGGGCTGCTTACCCGTGCTGCAGAGGCTGCCTGGATTCTCCACATCGGCGAGGGCAAGGATGACTGGGCTGGTAGCTCTAAGGCCGACACTGTACTGAAAGAAACCAAGTGGTGTACCTACGCGCGCTTCAGGAGGACGGCGAGATAGCCTGGTCGAGTCTCGTGTGGGTCGATGGCCCGATAGCCGATTAAGGAGATACGAGAGACAGAATCACAACAATTTTTAAGTTTTCGGGCCTAGGGGGTAGCGCTCGGACTTCGTTTGGGGTATAATTGTAAGCAAAGCACCTGAGTCAAGGGCTGGGCCTCTCGGCCATGATATTGCGAATCGAGTGAAACTCGAGGCGCGGAAAAGTGTCTATAAGTACGACAGAGCGTAGTGGGAAGGCAGAGGGGCGAAATCCTGTGACGACGCAACTAATCAGGACGCTGCTCGCAACAATACTGTTGGTTGCGCTTGCTGTGTCGGCACAGGCGCAGAAGACTTTCATTCCTGAAAGCCTCGCGCCGCTTGCCGACAACGACTCTGCAGTGCCTCGGTTGGAGGGTAGAAGCTTGCTGTTCGACACGCCAGCAGAGGAGGAGGAAGTGTGGGCGCTGGATTCGGTCAGCGGCCTGAAGCTACGGCAGAGCGTGAAGGTAAACCGTGTGGATCTCTTCGGCCAGCGCGCTGAGGACACACCTTTCTTTTACCTTTTCCGTCAGCAAGAGAGCACTGACATCATGGCTACTCTGAGGCCAGGCACCCGCTTCACCTACACACGCCAGCTCACCAGCGATCTGGACGCCCTCGACCGCAGGAAGTCCTATAATCAGTACAGCGACTACGCTCTGGAACAGGATTTCGGCGGTGGGGCGAGCGCTATGACCCTGGGCTTCCGCCGAGGCGTGCGTGAGATACAGACTGCTGGCGCTGAGGAAGCCACTCGCATCAACGAGGAGTCCTACTCCCTCAGCGGCGGCCTGGGCGACCTGGGCAAGATTTCGCTGGGGTTCGCACAGTCGCAGGCTGAGGGCGAGAATGGCCGTTTTACCAAGGACCTGTCGGCGAGACTCGTCCGCAGCTTCTCCGGCGGTGAGGGCAAGTTCTCCTTCTTGCGCAGCGAGGTTGGTCAAGGCAACGCCCTGCAAACCGACTACACAGCTGACGTTTTCTTGCCTCTAGCCGTACGTGGAGGCACGGCCCAGTTCGCCTACCAGCGGAAGGCGCAAGTCAAGAGTAGCGTCGAGACCAGCAGCCGCAGCACGCTTTTCTCCACGCCGTTGGCCTTTTGGGGCAGTGGCGCCTCCTTCACGTGGCAGCTTACCGACAACGTTAAACCCGGCCAAGACGTAGAGCAGCGCACCACCACGGCGGTGCTCCCCCTGCGGCTGTTCGATCGTACTGTGGCGAACACCATCGTTGATGAGCGTGTGACCGCCAACGGCGCCGAGACAAGGCGGCAGTCTGTCGTGTGGGGCGTACCCTTCGAGAAGACGCAGATCACGCTGGGCTACACGAGCATCCAACCCTACAGCGCGACTGGTGTCCCTGGGCTGAGGCAGCGGATCCAGACCGTCCAGATGCCCATGCTTCCGATCTTCACAGACCGGCTCCGCGCGGGCTTTGCGCAGACCACAATCGAGACGATCGGCGGCACAACGGTGCGCACGACCAAGATTGATGCGGACGCTCACCCCATCGAGCGGCTGACGATAGCCGGGCAGTTCCAGGAGCAGGACTCGGGGCCTGATCAGACAACGCAGACCACGCAGGTACGTTCTGACCTGGCTGTGGCGAACAACCTAAACCTGAACTGGCGTTACCTCGAACGGCAGCAGGTGGGACTCGGCTCCCAAGTTGAGCGCTACGTGGGTGTCGAGCGGAAGGTCGAGGCTGCTGTGCCTCTGCAGATGCGCATTGGCTACACGACGTACGAAACGCCAGACAACCAAGAGCCTCGCGAGTCGGCTTACGGCGCTCAGCTTGCCTTTGGCAAACCAGAGAAGACAACTGTCACTGCAACGTACATGCAGTTCGAGGAACAGAACCTCGGCCGTCTGCCGGAGGATTCGGTGCAGCTTGCGTTGACCCATCGCCTATCCGCCGATGTTGCTCTCCGCGCGGAGTATGAGGACCAACCGGGGCGCGTGGAACCCATGCGTGGCCTGCTCCTGCAAACGCCCGCGCTCGGGGGCAGCGTCACGCTGAGCCATCGCAGTAACCCGCAGGATCCACGCAACGACAAGGTCGTGCGCCAGGCGGACCAGTGGGACGCCGAGCTCAAGCGACAGTTGGGCAGCCTGGACTTGATGTTGTCATATCGTTACTGTGAGTACGAGCGCCAGGAGGACCAGGTCGAGCAGTACCTCAAGCTCGCAATAGCTGGCGGCAAGCCTGAGCGCGGCGGCCAGTTGACCCTGGGATACTTGACTGGGGACTTCGTGCCGCCTTCACCTCGGCCAGGCGATCCCCTGCCCGGCTCGGCGCTCGAACTGAAGTACCAGAAGAACTGGTCGACAGCACAGGTGAGTTTGTCCTTGCGCCGTACCACGGCGCCCTGGGGCGACGTTACGGGCGAGGACAATGCCGAAGCGAGACTCGAGTTGAAGGCTCTCTGGTGATCTTCCGGCCTTCCGGCAGGGGACTTCCCTTCGCGTTTCGGGACAGCCGGAGGTCCAAGGGTATGTTGTTGGGAGGGGCGGTCAGTCGACCGTCCTTCCTTTTTCTTTCCTGCGCGGCCCCCTGGTCGCTGCCCTGGGGCCAGGCCCTAGTCAAACCAGGAGCTTTCCCCCGTGTCAGATCATCGCCACTGCCGTGTGGATTTCCACCTCGGGCACGCGCACCCAGACCCACCCATCGCGGTACTCCCACTCTGGCACCACACCCCCTGGTTCGATCGTGACCTGCGACGGCTTAGCTCCGCGCCACACCTCCAGCGCCACGTCTCGCACCGGCAGAGTCTCTTCGATACACAGGTTGTTGTGGTCCACAGGCCTGTTGCCGTGGTGGTTGACAAGGTGAACGAGATCGCGTTGACCTTCGGGGGTCTCCTGCGTAGCAAGCGCAATCTCGATCCACGCTGGCGACCACAGCCGCACCGGGAACTCGGGAGCCAGCCGCCTGATCAACGACGCGGCCACGTGCTTCAGCGGCCAGACATTCTTGACGTGGTAAGCGCGGAACAGGTCCACGGCCACGAAGGCCACAGCGCCCTTCCCTACACGCCTATAGGTGATGGCCGGGTGTCCTGTGGGCTCGCCTACCGGCGACCAACGCAGTAGGTAGTGGCCGTCGGACTGGAGATAAACTCGGCGCAGGGTTGCCAATTCCTGAAGGTCCGGAGCCACAGGGCTCACCAGTAGCGCCTCGCCCTCGCACAGGTGCGGCATCTCAAGACCGCCCTGATCCACTGAGGCGTCGGTCACCTCCAGATAACAGTGCGACTCCTTGATATGCCCCACCACTTCCACACCCAGAAGCGGCTCCAGCGTGCTCTTGCCTGTACTTCTGTAGTCCTCGCCAAGTGTCCCAGTCAGGGCCGTCACCAACAGTCCCCCACCCTCGCGAACGTAACGGTCGAGGGCGTCAACCAGTTCCGGGCCCAGCCGGCGCTGGTCGGACAACACGACGACTCTGTAGCGCTCGCCAACCGGCACTGTCTCGATGTGCGCAAGGAGCTGGTGCTCGTCGACGAAATGGTGAGGCAGGGCGCTCTCGGTCAGGGCCTTGTGTGCCCCGCGCATACCCACCTCGTCCACCATTAGCCCAGGTCTGGGCCAGAAATATGACTCGGTGCTGTGCAAAACCGCCACACAGGCTTGGGGCGTGGCGTTCTCTAGCAACGGTTCCCGCTCGCGCACAAACTCGAGCGTCTTACCTAGCTCGCCCATAACCGCGGGCTGCACATCGAAGGTATGAGTCATCTGGTACCCAATCCACGTCAACCCACCGTTGGCCACAGCCGCTGCGACCTCGTGCTGCATACTCCGAGCAGGTTTGCAACACCAGTCTCCCCACCACTGCAAAAAGGCCGAATTCATAATGTCGAAGGGCTTGCCTACAGGAGCCCAGTGGCGTGCCTGGTATGAACCAGAGAAGATCTGGTCCTCCGGTGGAATGTCCAGCACGAGTGCGCCCACGTGGTCCGGCACCGACTCTGGCTGGCGCATCGAGTAGACCCAGTTGTAAGACACGACGACCTCGGGCCTGCAGGCATGGATAACCTCGCTGACCCTCTCGCGGATCCGTTGATGGTCCGCCAGAGACCAGCACACGTAGGCGGACCAATTCGCGTGTTCTGGGCCCGATGGCAAGTCCAAGCCCACCTCTTCCCAGAACCGTTGCCGGCAGCTTTCGCAGTGGCACAGGTCGTGTGCGCGCAGGCCATCGAAGAACATCGCGTCCACCGCGTACTCGCTCACGATCTCTTCGACGTGTGGCAGCATCCATTCCTCCAGAAGTGGACCCTGGACACACATCGATATGCCCTTGGCCTCACCGTCAGTGCCCCGCATCCGCCACTCCGGCCGCTCGGCAGCTAGCGGTTCGCTGTTGAATACATGGTAGTAGCCGATGGTCTTGATACCCCGGGCGTGCAACGCTTCTACCTGCGCCTCGAGCATGTCCAAGCCCTGGGGGAGCTGAGGATGAACGCGCCGGATGCTACCCTTTCTGTAGAAGGACCAGCCGAAGCCGCACTTGGTGAACACCGAGACGGCTTGTGCGCCTGTCTCGGCAACGCGGTCAGCCCATCGCTCAGCATCGAAGTCACTCGCCAGCCCCACCGCGTGCTGTGGGCTGTGAAAATCGAAGAATAGCTTGCGGAAGGAATGGTCGTACCATGTCCTGCCCATGGGATGAGCTCGCCCTCCTGCTCGGCTTCGGGACCAGCGCCCGAGGGCCATAACAACAAACAACAGGCCTGGCCTCTGACTGCGCTTCACCACGCCCTCGGTCCTGGCGCCTTGGTCGATCGAGTAATTGTGCTAGACCTTATTCCTCTTTCGGCAATTGTTTCCTGCGTGCGTACAAGCTCTCTCAGGCCTCGCCAGCAACTACTACTTGCCCTGTTTCCGCTGACAAGAGGACCAGAACAGCGAAGCCCTGCGCGAGGAACAGACAGATCGCCTCGGCCACCGCCAGGAATCTTCGCCACCCCTGCGGCGCCTCTGTGCGACGGTTCCCCTAGTAGCGCGGAAGCCTTCCAAGGCCCGCCTTCACTCCCCGCGGCGGCACTGGACAGAGGACCCGGACGCCGCCCAACGTATTACCCTGCGCGCTTGCGAACACACGGCTCCGTCACCACGGACAAGAGGCAAGGAAACCTTCCACGTTCGCAACCCTTCAGCGGGAGGCAAACTATGAGGCTCGGTGCTCCCATCTTTGAAGAGTATCAGGATCCAGATGAGTGGGTCGCCGCCGTGCGCCGGTGCGGATACAGCGCAGCCTTCTGCCCTGTGACCCCCGACGCTGGCGACGAAGTGATTGCTGCGTATGCTGAGGCAGCGGCGACCGCCGACATTGTCATCGCCGAGGTTGGCGCCTGGAGCAACCCCCTCAGCCGGCGTGAGGACGAGCGCGCCACCGCCTTTGACAAATGCAAGGCTAGCCTCGACCTGGCTGACCGCATCGGTGCACGCTGCTGCGTGAACATAGCAGGCTCGCTTGGCGAGAAGTGGGACGGGCCCTGTCCAGACGACCTCACTGAAGAGGCCTTTGACCTCATAGTGGACACTGTGCGAGAGATCATCGACGCAGTTGGCCCCACGCGCACCTATTACACTCTGGAGACCATGCCCTGGATGTACCCAGACTCGGCGGACTCCTACTTGCGGCTGCTGGCGGCCATCAATCGTGAGCGATTCGCCGTCCACTTTGACCCCGTGAACCTCATCTGCAGCCCCCAACGGTACTTTGCCAACGCAGCCTTTGTCCGGGACTGCTTGCGCAAGCTTGGGCCCCGCATCCGCAGTTGCCATGCGAAGGACGTCCGACTGGACACACGCCTGACCGTTCACCTCGATGAAGTGCGGCTGGGCATGGGTGCCCTCGACTACCGGGCTTTCCTCACGGAGGTAGCTCAACTGGGCGACATGCCCGTCATGCTGGAGCATCTGGCGAGCGCGGAGGAGTATAGCCTCGCTGCGGATCACTTGAGATTCGTGGCAAGGGAGGCGAATATCGATCTTTTTTGAGCGCACTGGAGTTATGGTGCGCCGCGGCGGGCAGTAGACGTCTGCGACAGATTCTCCCTCGCCATTCCCGCCTCTGCAGCCGACTGACCTATCTTACCGGAGAGATATCGGGAGGCAGATCGTTGGCCTAACTGGGACGTTTGTGGAAACACCGCCATTGATACTCCGCAGATACGTAAGTTGTCCTTTCAAGGCTCCCGCGGCGACTGGTGCACCGCATGAGCAGCCGATCTGTCAGATGACTTGTCGAGATGACGTCAGAGGCGTTAGCACTTCTCTCGGGACCAAGTGGCGTGCATGGACCTGGGCTGCCTGCGCCGCGAGTACGGACGCTACCTATGCTTCCACGGCGGCATCAATATCCAAGGGGGCCTGCCGCACGGCACGCCCCGGGATGTGCGTGAACAAACATGTGTCCGCGAGCAGTTGCAGGCCGTGGGCCGCGAGAGCGGCCATATCCTCTGTACGGCTCATACCTTGCAAGCCGGCAAGCCAATTGACAATATCTTGGCTCTCTTTGACGCCTACCGCGAGTTGGCGTGAGTTGCGGCTGGCGTCGCTGGGCTGAAACCGCCTCACAAGGTGTTCTGGGCAGATACGCTCAGGCGGCGGCCGACTTCAATCATCCCCCTGATGTTCTCCTCCGGCCTTTCGTAGCCCACCTGATCACCGGGGCCCAAGATAGGGCGGCGGCGCCACATCCCCTACGCGCCCGCGCGACGCAGCGACAGCATGCAGC
>JAKORR010000096.1 GCA_029777735.1 Armatimonadota bacterium
GAACGCTTGCCTGTGAGCCGCGGGTAGTGCTGCTGGACGAGCCAACGCGCGGCGTAGATGTAGCGGCCAAGGCGGATATACATCACTGGATCCGTGAGTTCGCTCGCCAGGGCATGGCGGTGGTGCTGGTTTCGAGCGAGCTGCAGGAAGTGGCCGCTCTGGCCCACCGGATCGTGGTGCTCCGCGAGGGCAGAAGGGCCGCGGAAGTGCCAGGTGATGGAGCTACGGAGCGCAGTTTACTGGCCCTCGCCGCCGTACCAGAAGACGACAGCGCCGCCACATCCTAAGCCCCTAGAACCGGAGTGACAAGCACCACCAGAGCCCCTTACGAGGCACCATAAGAGCAAAGCAGCACATTCCTTGCCCAAACGTTTTCCACTACCTAGCTCCTCGTTCTGCGGCGGGCGCAGACCGCTAAGGTGCGAGGCCCCAGATTTCATTGTAGGCGTAGGAGGAAGTTTGGTAGCACGGGAAGTTTTGGCCCGTCATTGCCTTGGCGTGCCCGTCCACGAAGCCCACGTTAACGGTGCCATTGTGCCGCCAAGCGGCATACCAACCCCCGCCGCTTCCTAGGGGCAGTGGCCCAGGCGTCGCATAAGAGTGGCTGGCAGTGCTGCTATAGGCGTCAAAGCACAGCGGTGTCTCGGACGGCTTTTGCACAGAGCTCAACGACTCGCCTACGTAGGTCGAGCTTATCAGCCGTTCATTGACGCCGTAGTCCACGTCATTGATGTGAGTGAATCCAGCGGTTCGATATAGCGAGAAGTCAAGATAGAGAGCGTTGCCGCTTATCTGTTGTCCATTGGGACACCTGAAGGAGGTACCCCTGCTCGGGCATCGGCCAATCTGTTGGTTTTTGATGTAGGGCTGGACTGTCTGAAATACCGTGTAGAGGTAGGTCGCTCCGTCGGTGCACAACAGAGGAGGAAACCGTTCGTCGAAGTCTTGGACATACATCTGAACGCCAAGGGTCAACTGCTTGATGTTCGAGAGACAAGACGTTTGCCTCGCCTTTTCTCGGGCTCTGGCAAACACTGGAAAGAGAATTGCAGCAAGGATCGCGATGATCGCGATCACAACCAGGAGCTCGATCAGCGTGAACCCTTTCTTCACCACAAACACCTCCTTGGATTGCCTGCAACCTGTCCCTTGTTTAAAGAATAATCCCAATAGCGTCCAGTGTCAATAGGTAAATTGGCAGCTAATGGAACCAGCGACGCCTGAACCAGGACTGGGCCGGATGAGGACATACCGAAGCGCGTGCATTACACATGGCAAGGCACCGAGGCATTCCGCGGCTTTAGGCTGCACGGCGCAGGGAGCCAGCGGGGGGGAAGCCCAAACGGCTAGCTCCCGGGGGCCCTGCATGACGCCGCCCCTACCCCGAGGAAATAACAAAGGGTATGGCGGTAGCAGCACCTTCCGCCTTGTCCGATGAAGGTCGGGTTCCTACAGTCCTAGACGCCGAGACTGGACAACTCGACCACCGCGCCGGTCTCAGCTGACTTGAAGGCCGCTTCGATTACGGCAACGGCGACCCGGACTTCCTCAGGTTTGACGATGAGCTCGGCACCCTGCAACAAATGAGCCGCGATGTTCTCGTAGTACGAACTCCACGAAGCGGGCACGGGCTCGATGTCCATCTGAGTCTTCACACTGTTGACGACAGTGTGAACCCGTGCGCGGCTGTCGTCGCCCAAGGTCTGCTTGAACAAAGCGCCGTCCTCACCGCGCACCAACCAGCGGTGCCGGGGGATCCAAGATATGTTGCCCAGGTCGATGTGGGCGACGCAGCTGTTGGCGAAGGTGATATGGACCGAGGCGTGGGTCTCCACGTCCACGTCCCAGACTCTGTACTGCATAGTAGCAAACACGCGCAGAGGCTTGGCAGGCACCATTTGGATGGCCTGATCCACCAGATGAGCACCCCAGTCGTAAAGCATGCCGCCACCGTGCTTTTTTTCCGCGCGCCACCCCGTGGGCCTGCCATAACCCCCAACGGCACTCTCGATGTCAAAGACCTCGCCGAGTAGACCTGCGTCGATGACAGAACGCACTGTCACGTAGTCGGTGTCCCAGCGACGGTTGTGGTAGACAGAAAGCATACGCTTGTTTGCGCGCGCCGCCTCGATCATCTTGTCGGCCTCGGCAGTGTTCAAGCACATAACCTTCTCGCTGATCACGTGCCGTCCCGCGACGAGGGCCTCGACGGCCAGCGGCATGTGGGTGTCGTGCGGCGTCACAAGGATCACCAGTTCCACGTCGGTCTTGGCCAGAAGCTCGGTAAGAGAGGGGAAGGTAGGGACCTGTTCCTTTTCGGCCGCCAGTGCGGCCCGTTCAGGTACGGGCTCGACGACCGCGATGAGTTCGAGACCCTCGGTATTGCGAATCTGATTGCAGTGATGGGCGCCCATAGAGTGGGTGGAGCCATAGCCAACTACAGCGCACTTGATGCTCATGCGGTGCGGCACCTCCTGGATGCAGCTAGCATATCCCCCCAGCCCGTACCTTCCCGGCCTACGGCCTGAAAGTCTGCCCAGACTGCTAGCCTTGATCCAACTGTCCAGCGATTATCCGACGGTACTTGTCGGGAACGTGCTCCCATTCGCCCTTGCAAAGAATCTTTGTCCCAGGCGCGGACGCGTCAAAGCCATCACGAATCCAAATGTCTACGTCATGGAAGACAGCGTAGGCGAGTGCCTCCGGCTGGATGACGCTCGGGAAGGGCTGAATTCTGAAGACATCGCCGGCGGTTATTACATCGAACTTATGCGCGTCAGGATCGGTCCGCGGAGGCCTATCGTAGATACCGTCAACGTCCGAGAACATGATGCACTCATCCTGGCCCAAGGCATCGGCGAGGGCAACCGCCGTCAGGTTAGAACCGCCACGCCCAAGAATTGCGACTTCATCGCGGCCGGACTCCGGGTCGCTGTAGTAACCTTGGAAGCCGGCAACGACAGGGATTATGCCCTGGACGGCAAGTTCGAGAAGGTAACCTTCATGGACGGCCTGGATCATGGCATCTACGGCGGGACCGAAACGCGGATTGCCCAGACGCGTCATGATGCCAGCCTCGCGACCGGTAAGCGATCGCGCAGGCTGACCGAGCATCTCGAGAGTCATAGCCAGCGCTGAGTTGGCTCTCAGCTCACCGGACATCAGCAGGTGCGCAAATTCGCGGGGGGCACGCTCAGCGGCCACGCGTTGCTCAGCAGCCTTGTCAGGCGACCCCAAGGAGGGATCCAAGGCGTAGGCGATGCTGGCCGCAAGCATTTCCAGCTTGTCCGTCGCCACATCGAAGGCCGAGACCACAACCACGGGCACCTGGTTCTCCCCTTTAAGCGGCAGCACGAAGTCGCGCGCTATCTCAAGCAAACGGTGCGCTCTGGACTCGTTTCGGAACCTTGCCAGCAAGCCATATAACTCGGCGGGGCTGTTAGCTTCCTTACACCGCTCGAAGACCTTCTGGGCGTCGTCGCCAAACCGTTGGCGCCCCTGGAGCGTTAGCCCACCAAACTTGACGACTGGAGTTGACAGTAGCATAAGCATGATCTCTCTCCGTCCGCGTCGTTACTCGCCCCGTGGGAGCGGCTTGCGCTATCCAGCGACGCCTCCAAACCTCATCCCACCGCCGGCCAGTCTGGCCAGGGGACGTATCCTTACTGTAACTCGCGGTCACGGTCAAGTACCTGTGTCTAGCTCAAGAGAGCGAGCAGAGACACAGGCCCAAGCAGGCCTCCTCCAAGCGTCTCACGGTGCCACTCAATGGTCCGACGGTAGTAAGGGTTGTCCCAAGCATGTTCCACAGCCTCTTGCCTGTTTTCAGGAAGAAGAATCTGGGGTGCCAGAGTGTTGCTCACCTCGATAACGAGTTCATTATGGCCCGGCTCCAGTACTCCCGTAAGCGGCAGACGATAGGGCTGCCAAAGGGCATCGCCCACCCACTGCCCGTTAGCGAACACGCTCGCCGCGTACTCGACTCGCCCAAGGTCCAACACGAGTTCGCTGGCAACGTACTCAGCGGCAACAGGCAGCACGAAGTGGTACCTGACCGTGCCCGAGAAGTGTTCCAGCCCCGCCTCGCGCCAGGGCAATAGTCTCGTCTCCTCAACGGGAGAGAACTGGTCCACGAGTCGCATCGTGCCCCCTTCCAGCAGGCATTCCGAGGCTATGATCACGCGCTCGGCTTCCTCGAACCGGGCGAGGACCAGCGGCTTAGGGGAACGCCCCGGAGAAGCGTCACCCTCGTGGAGGACACGGCTCACAAGTACAGTGGCCTCGCCGGGAGACAGCCGCACCTCGAAGCTGGTGGGTTCACTGGGTGTCTCGTGTCGGACTACAGCCCTACACTCCCCCGTGAGCAAGTTCCAGCGCTCGACCAGTAGAGGTTCCTCGAAAACAACCGCCAGACGGGTGCGCAGATCCTCGCCGCCTTCGTTGAAGAGCAGATGAAGCCAGGTCCTATCGTCCAACCATCGCGAGGATACCCGAAGCTCGGGGGTCGGTTCCAGGGGCTCTAACACATAGCGCCCTACTGCCACTGCCATCAGTTGAGCCATGCGCGGCCATTCTTCCTGGGGCGCTAGGATAACGGCGTCGGGACGCAAAGAGTGCGGCGCGTAGATCTCTAAACCCGCGGGCCCAAGAAGAGCCGCCGTCATACCGTCCATGACCGAGCCCACTACAGCTTCACTCGCCCTGCCTGACGCTGTGCCCCACTGCTCTCTCTCGCTCCTCTCGTCCAGGCAAAAAGCCTGCCCGACCAGGGCGCTGAGGGCCTCCTCAAGCTGAGCCTGTTCGCCAGCAACTGTGGCAATGTGCGGCGGCTCCCCCAGGAAGACAACCCGCCCACCTGTCTCATGCAGCTCCCGAAGCTTCTCCGCAACGGCCACAGGAATGACTGTACAGTTAGGAACCAGGACTGTCGAGTAGAACTGCCCGTTGGTTTCGAGAAAACCCTCGCCGGCGCTGGAAGCTGCAAGAGTCGCGTTGTCCAGCACGTCGAAGGGCATCTGCACCTCGTGGAGACACTCGCAGCAACTCCGGAAAGACTCCCACGCCTGGGCAGCCTCGTCACGCCCCCGGTACGCCCACTCAGCCTCGATCGGGTAGTAGACAGCCAGGTCGCAAGCATGGCCTGTGTGC
>JAKORR010000967.1 GCA_029777735.1 Armatimonadota bacterium
CCCGGCCTCGGCGCATCAGCTTTGCCATGCCCATCAACTGCGCGATCTGCAGTACGCCATTGACGCCGAGCGCAGCGAGTTCGCCTATCGGATGCGGCGCTTGCTGCTGCGCGCCCAGGGCCTGGCGAAACACCGCGCCGAACTGTCGCCGGAGCTGTTCGCCAGTCAGGTGCGAGACATCGAGAACGCCTGCGACGCGCTCCTGTCCATGCCCGCCCATGGGCGAAAGGGGCGGCGGGTGTGAACGGGTCTTGCCGTCAGGCGGGTCGTTGCCCGCCCATGGGCGAGAGGGGCGGCGCCTACAGCAGCGCTATCACAAGCACCGTGAGGCGCTCTTCACCTTCCTGTATCGCGCCGAGGTCCCGCCAGACAACAACGCCTGTGAGCGCGCCTTGCGCAGGTCCGTCATCCACCGCAAGGTGAGCGGCGGGTTCCGCTCGCAGTGGGGCGCGACGGCCTTCGCCACCATGGCGACGGTGATTGAGACAGGGGCGAAAAGAGGCCAGGAGGCTCTCAGTGTCCTCACTCGCCTCCTCACCCCAGGCACTCCCCTACTGCCCCTCTAGCCACAAGGTGAGTGGTTACATTTTTCCTCCCGTGGTTGTGCAGGGATCTTGTGAGCTCCGTTGGTATCCTGTCTCAACAAGGAGTGGATGACCCATGTGGAGAGCATTGGTGATCGTGTCTGTTGCAGCCTTGCTCCTGTCAGCCGGCCTAGGCTGGTCTGAGGAGCCACCCTATAGCGGCTCGCTGTCCTGGACCGAGGACGATGCCACTGGCCTAAACGGCACGGGGGCTTGGGCAACCTTAGGCACTAGCCTCAGCTGGAACGTGTCCAAAGACGGCATATACCAACTGTGGATCTATGACTACACCCTCACGCTTGGCGCTGGAGGGATACCAGCCACTTCATCCTGGAGACTTCGACGGATCTGAGCCGGAACGACATCGCCGGTCTCCTCATCAATGGTATCGGTATCAATGGTGAGAGCGGCACCTTCTACACCTTCTACGGACCAGCACCGTACCGCCCCGGCTTGCCGGACGATATCTTCGGGATCAAGTTCGATAGTCTCCCCGAGACGAAGACCCTCAACATCCAGTTCAAGAGCCCGAGAACGCCGGTATGGGCGGACTTCTATGCCAAGGATGGCGAGGCGGGCGACCATGGAACAAACGCAATCTGGAACGCGGGCTTGACCGCATCCGATTGGGATCCTCCTGATCCTCCCACTAGCGGCTCATGCCAGTATCACATTCTGGCACCGGATACATCCATTGGCCAGCCGCTGCCGGGCGCGACGCCCGAACTGCCGCCAGGTGCTCTGCTGCTTACGCTGATCCCTGCTGCCTGGGTTGGAAAAAGGAAAAGATAGCCCTTAGCTTGCAGGACTGAACTCGCGACTGACCTAGATGCGCTGAAAGAGCTGTTGCGGGGAAAATGGTAAGCCCTGGGCGCAAGAGGGCGGCGGTGAGGCACTTGCAG
>JAKORR010000968.1 GCA_029777735.1 Armatimonadota bacterium
AGGCCCAGGCTGCCGCCGATGCTGCCTATCGCAACTGGGCGGCCCAGAACCAACTGCTTCAGTGGGCTCTCGGATACGGTCAGCGTGACCAGCATCACCAGGACCAGCTCACCCTGAGCCGCGATGAACTCGATGAACGGACGCGCCAGTTTGACCTGCGATACAGCCTCGAGGAGCAACTTGCTCAGAACCGGCTGAGGGAGATTGAAGCCCGTATCGCCAACCAGGGGCAGAAGGCCAAGCAGCAGACGGCGAAGCAACAGAAGTCGCCCTTCACCACGGCCCAGGTGATGAAGTTTATTGATGACATCGAGAAGCCCGAGATTCGGCAGCAGTTCCTGCATGCTCTCATGGTACTGGGCCCCGACGAGGTGATGAAGTACCTGTCGCAGTACTACGCTATCAGGGCAAGACAGACCGTGTATCCTCAGGCCCCCGCTTCCCCTGGCGCGATTCCAGCGAACCCTCTGCCCGCTACCCCCTCTCAAGAAGCGGTAGCGAACCAACAGAGCGGCATCAGTCTTGACCCTGAGGGCGGGAAGGTTATCAAGGGCAAGGGTCATGCTCCTGCCTTCAAGAACCACGATGGCAGAGAGTTGGCCTACGAAAAGGCCCGCAGTCGCCCGGGCGATACCCCTGAGAACCCCGCAACCCTGAAAGACGATGACGACACCAGAAACTACAAGGGCAAATACGTGACCATCCCGGGTCTGCCCGGCATCTACTTCATTTCCGAAAAGCTTGACGACCCTGAGCCCGTGAGAGTGCAGTAATGAAGATTGCAGACTTCAAAGTCAAACTGCAAGGTCAGTCTCCACAACCCTACGCTCCGCAGCCTGTCGCCCAGGACCCTCTAGAGCAGGAAATTCAGAACAAGCTGAACCGCATCAATGAGCTGCGACGACAGCGGGAGCAGCGCGACGCAGAGGGCATGTCACTGCGGCGTCGATTCGGCAAGTGGTTTGAGGATGAGGAGTCGGCTCCTGAATACACGTACGCTCAGACCCCCGAAGACGTGCAGGCCTACGTCGAGTCTCTGCGCGATTCGGGGAGTTGGGTACCTCAGCTTGTTACGTCGCCGAAGTCGGCGGCGACCAGTGTTACCAACCTAGTGCGCCATTATCTGCTTGACGACCCCTATGGGGCCGAAATGCGGAAGCTCCTGTCTGACGTCGAGCAGCTCGAGGTGCAGCGGCAGGGCGTGGCACACCCTGTGGTCGGCAGTGCTCTCGAGTCGGGCATGCAGACGCTTACCTTCCTACCCGGCGGAATGGCTGCACTCCTCGGTGGTTTCGGTGGTACGGAGGGGCTGCGGGGTTACTACGAGGGTCGGGAAGCTGGTATGACCGACCCACAGGCTGCACTCTATGGTGTCGGACAGGGCGCTATCGAAGCAGGCGGCACCTATCTCGCGGGCAAGGTTCTCGGGCCCGCTCTCGAACGTAGGGCCGTCCAACTGCCTCGAGATATCGCGCGTGCCCTGACCCGCCGCGGCGTCGACCCCGCCGAATCGGGACTGGTCGGCGAGTTGGCCGCCGGTGGAGTGAAGGGACTGACGGGTCGTGCGATTCAGCGCCAGGGCACCGAGCTGGCGAAGGATGTCTTCGTCAAGGAACCTATCGAAGAGAACCTTATCGAACTAGGACACGCCGCGCTTGGTCAGGCTGCCGGTGTTCAGCCCGGCGCTCTTGAACCGGAGAATCTTCTCGAGCAGGCCAAGCAGACCACGCTGTCGACCCTCCTTGCGTCCGGTGTACTGGGCAGCGCACAGACGGCCATTAGTACGCCCAATGTCATCCGCGCCGCACAGGCCCTCGCACAGGAAGCCCAGCAGCCTGCCGAACCGGCCCAGCCGGTTGCCTCCCCCGAACCCTCTCAAAACTACAAAGACGGACTGCGTATTGCCGAGCTGCAGAGGGCGGCGAAGTCGCGCACCCTGTCGAAAGAGGAAGCAGATGAAATCGCGAGCCTGTTTTCAACCTTCGACCGTCAGGCCTTCATTGAAGAGGGTCGCGCCCTCGAGCAAGCACGTCTCGCGGCGGCCGCCGATTCGCCTGCCGCGAAAGGCCCCGCAGTTGAAGAAGTAGTCCAGAATCCGTCGATACTTATATCGAATGAGGCTCCGTTCGTTGAATCTGGGGCAAATTTGGAGGTCGAAAATTCCAGAAATCCTATTGTTGACGACTTCCAGTCCAAAATCGAGGGGCTCGCCACCCTAAGCCTCACGAACCCTGGCGCGTACCGTGCAATCCTCCAGACGATGGCCCAGTACCCTGGCGCAGGCCCAGTAGTCCAGGCCGTCCGGCAGCTCGCCGAACAGATGGCCCTGGGTCAGCGCCCGCTGGGTAACCCCCTTTCCGTCTGGTCGGCCCTCGAGGAGAACGACCCTCAGGGCTTCGCGTTCGCATACAACACGCTGTCGCCGGTCGAACAGGAACAGGTGGCGCTCGGCATGCAGGCCCTCCGGCAAGGGGCGCAACAGCCTCGACTGGGTGAGCTGATAGCTGCTATCGAGCCCCAGGTCGCTCAGGCCCAGCGTGCTATTCCTGCGCTTCCTGCGCCGTCCGGACCCGCTGTTATGGTGCAGCAGCCTGCCTCTCCTTCGATGCATGAGTTGCTGGCCCGGCAGGGGGCTCTCGAGCAGGCCAACCAGATTCAGCAGCAGGCACAGGGCGTCGATACGGCCCCGCTTCAGGCCTTGCCGCAACCTCGCATTGCTCCGCAGCATGCCACCTCGCAGCCGCTGCCGACGCGTGAGCAATTCATGCAGCCTATCCGTCAGCAGGTCGTGCAGCAGACGGCTCGAGTCAGTGCTAGACCTGCTGCCGCGCCTCGAC
>JAKORR010000969.1 GCA_029777735.1 Armatimonadota bacterium
CGGCTTGGGGGGAAGGGCGAAGGCGGGGGATGGACGGCGGGGAAGCCGAGTGAGAGCGGCGAGGGCCTCTGAAGGGAGGTCTGAAAAAGCGTAGGAGCCGCCCGGGCGCAAGCGGCTCCTACTATCCGCGGACGCCGTAGGGAGGCGGGAGGGAGGGGTCGGCATCCGCTTTCTCAGTTTTTCTGCCGAGCGTCTAGCTACACTTCTACTACGTATATTATCCCCTCGGGCAGGAATATGTAACCCCGTTGCGCAAAAATCTTTGCTCTTTTTTGGGGGGGAGAGACGCGGCGAGTGGTGTTGCGATCGCGGGGCGGCCCCCAAACCATGCCCGCGGTGAGAGTTGTGGCTGTGGAGTTCCTTGCCCGCCGCAAGGATGAACTTCTCACGGTGCGCGGCGACAGCTCAGGTGCAAGACGTGGCCTCTTTCAGGTAATATGCTTGGGCATTCGACGGGCGGTTCCCAACCAGGACTGCCAACAGCCGAGCGAAGGAGTGTGCCGCTATGAAGCTTGGGATTGTCACCTATGACATCGCTCGTGACTGGGACCTGGAGACCTTAATCTCCAAGTGTGAGGAGTTAGGGTACGATGTGGTGGAGCCGCGGACCACCCATGCCCACGGGGTGGAGCTTTCCCTGACTGCCGAGCAGCGCGCCGCCGTGCGCGACCGCTTCGCCCAGAGTCCCGTGGAGTTATGGGGTCTGGGCAGCACCTGCGAGTACCATTCGCCCGATCCGGCTGAGCTTGAGCGCAACATGGAAGAGACGCGCCAGTGGATAGCTCTGGCGCGGGACCTGGGTGCGAGAGGAGTGAAGGTCCGGCCCAACTCGCTACCCGACGACGTGCCGGTGGAGAAGACGCTGCAGCAGATTGGCAAGAGCCTGGCGGCGCTGGCGCCCGAAGCCGAGGCGGAGGGCGTGGAGCTATGGGTCGAGGTACACGGGCGCGGTACCGCTGATCCCCGCCACATGGCCACGATCTTGAGCTACGTTGATAGTCCCGCGGTCGGCGCTTGCTGGAACTGTAACTACCCGACGGACTTGATTGGGGGGGAGCTTGCCCCAGGCTTTGAGCTGCTCCGCGACCGCCTACTCTCCGTCCACCTGCACGACTTCTATGAGCCCTACCCGTACAGGGAGCTCTTTGAGCGTCTGGCGGCCATCGGCTACGACCGTCCCTGCCTGGCCGAGATCCAGCACAGCTCCGACCCCGAGCGGGTGCTGCGGTATTTCCGTCAGTATTTTCTCTTGCTGACCGGGCAGGCGAAGTAGGCGTAGGGCCCGTCGCCGGTCCTCGGCGAGGAGGCGGCGGGAAGCTGTGGAGAGGAATTGGAACCGGGAGGCCTTGCGGCGGCGTTTGAAGGCTTGCAGAGCCTGCTTTCAGGCAACTGCCCCAGGCTTTGAGGTAATAAGTAACCATGTTTTGGCAATACGCATGGAAGCAATTCTGGCGACGGCGAACCAAGGCCACCCTGGCGCTGGCTGGCACGGCCTTTTCCATTGGGCTGCTTGTCGCTGTGCTCTCCATCTCGCGGTCGGTGGAACGGGCTGTGGCGGGTGCACTTGACGCAGCCGGCGCGGATATGGTCATCCAGAAGCGCGTCGAACCGTGTCCCTTCGCCTTTGTGAAGCTGCCCAAGGACCTGGCCGCCATTCCGATAAGCGTGGCCGACAAGATTGCGGCCGAGCCGGCGACGGAGGAAGTGTCGCCGGTACTGGAGCTGTGGGTCTTCTACCAGGGGCACCCTACGGTGGTGGCAGGGATCGACCCGCGCAAGAAAACGCTGGGCCCGGTACGCATCGCGCCGCGTGAGGACGAGAGGGCCGAGGAAGCCAAGTGCTGTGCGGTGGTGAAGGGTCGCTATCTTGTGCCCTCGGACGACTATCACGTGATGGTCACTGTGTCCTATGCTGAGGCAAAGAAGATAGACATTGGTGACAAGATTCACATTGGTCCTGACCGGATGTTCGAGGTGGTGGGCATAGTAGATCTAAGCGGAACGGCGCGGATCGCAGGCGCGGAGGCCTTCATCCCGTTAGAGACGGCCCAGGAAATGCTGGGGGAGGGCGATGTGGCCAGCACGCTGTTTGTGTCGCTGAAGGACGCAGCGAAGGTGGCGGACATTGAGGCTCTGGCGCGGCAGCTCATCGGGCCAGGGGCAAGCATAACCACGAGCCAGAATGTGGAGGCGGGCACAGCGGCGCTGGCGTCGGTAACGCGCAGGTCTCTGCTGGCCATTTCTGGGCTAGTGCTGGTCTTCGTCCTGCTGTTGCTCACGCGGCACGCGGTGGAATCGGTAACGGAGCGGTTGGACGAGGTGGGGCTGATGAAGGCGATCGGCTGGCGGGACGGCGAGGTGGGCCGGATGTTCATGTACGAGGCTATCTTCACCGGGCTGATTGGGGGCGTGATGGGTTGCGTGCTGGGCCTTGCGGTGGCTTGGGGCTATGGGGAGATAGCCACCCTCAGACTTCCACCGGCGCTGGCGTCTTTTCCTCCCTGTGCCACCACCCCGCCACCACTGAATCTTCCCCTGAACATTACGGTGGGGCCGGAAGTTCTCGTTCTGGGATTGTCGGTGGCGCTGGTGATTGGCGCCCTGGCAGGCACAGCGGCCGCGCGGCGCGCCGCTAAACTGCCCCCGGCAGAAGCCTTGCGGAGGATCTAGGAGGCCCATGTCGCAGGAACTGGACAGACAGTCGGATGGATACGTCGCACTGTACGACGTGGCCAAGAGCTACCAACGGTCGGACGGGATTGTCTACGCCCTGCGCGGCATATCGTTGCGGATCGGCAAGGGCGAACTCGTTGGCCTGCAGGGGCCGTCGGGCTCGGGCAAGAGTACGCTGCTGAACATCCTAGGGGGGCTGGACC
>JAKORR010000970.1 GCA_029777735.1 Armatimonadota bacterium
GATGAATCTTTCGCCGCCAGGAAACCGTCGTGAGGGCCTAGGGCAAGAATAATCACAGGGCAACCGACGTCCAGCTGGGCTCCGGAGCAGAATATCGGCCTACTTCAATGGGAAAACCAGCCACCTGCGTGCACCTGTTCCTGCCGGGCAGCGACAGCCACCAGCTGCCTTGGCCCTCTGGCCAAGTCTATCCTGCGGGAAGTGTATACTTCCGGCGCAAATTGGTCCTTGACTTAACTGCTCCGTGCCTGCTAAAGTTGGAGGTCCCCGGGGAATCACCGGGGGAAGAGTTTTTGGGGAGGCTATCACTCTTGGTTCAACGACAGCCACGCATTCCAAGACAAGAAGACGAGTTCGAAGACCGCGTAGTGAGAATCGACCGCACCCGCAAGACGGTCGCCGGTGGCCGGGTGTTCAGCAGTCGCGCCGTTGTCGTGGTGGGCGACCGTCGTGGCCGTGTAGGACTTGGCATAGGGAAGGCCCGCAATGCGCCCGACGCCGTGGCCAAGGCGCGTGAGCGTGCCAAGCGTGCCATGATCCGTGTCCCGCTCGACGGGTACACCATCCCTCACCAGGTGGTGGGCAAGTGCGGTGCTGCCGAGGTACTGCTTAAGCCGGCTTCCCGAGGCACGGGGATCGTCGCCGGCGGTGCCGTGCGCCAGATCATTGAGGTCAGTGGTATCCGCGATGTGTTGACCAAGTCGCTCGGCGAGGGGACAGTGTTCAACCGTGCCAGGGCCACCTTTGATGCTCTTAGGCGCCTCGAGAATCCTGCTGAGGTTGCGGCTTCCCGGGGCAAGAGCGTCGAGGAGCTTTTGGGCCGCCGCGTAGTCGATCCTTACTATACCGCCGACGCCGAGGAGGCAGCTGCGACCGCCGCGGTCCCCGAGGCCGAGGAGGAAGAAGAAGACACCGACGGCGACAGCTAGCCCTTCCGTTCTCCGCTATCCCTGTGGTTTTTTCTCGCCCCGACATGACCGCCCTGCAGGTTATGCCGGGGCGTGGTGTGTTGAGTGACCCTTCTTCCGGTGACCCCTCGGGGTATGGCGGAGAGCGGCCTGCCGTCTTAGAATATCTCTGACCCTTTACTGGCTCTTCAGCCACGGGTGATCAACCAGATGGCCGATTCCGTGAAGTCGAGCAAATTGTGGGGAGGGCGCTTCGCCTCAGACATCGACGACCTTGCGCTCGCTTACAGCGAATCTACGCTTGCTGACTCGCGTATGATCGCCGAGGACATTTGGGGGAGCGAAGCCCATGCCCTGATGCTGGGCGCCACGGGCATCATCCCCGAGGCTGATCTACGTGAAATCCTGCGTTGGCTGGAGAAGGCACGGGAGGAATTTGAGGCCGGAAGATTGAAGCTGAAGCCAGAACTTGAGGATGTTCACATGAACGTCGAGTGGTACCTGCGGCAGGGCGCCGGGCCAGAAATGGGGGGACGCCTGCACACGGCGCGCTCCCGCAACGACCAGGTGGTCACCGACTGCCGTCTGCATCTGCGGACGCGACTCCTCAATGCGGTCGAGCTTATCGCTGCGCTGCAGGAAGTGCTGTTGAGTATTGCGGGGGCCCACTTGGACCACGTGATGCCTGGCTACACGCATACGCAGCACGCTCAGCCGATATCGGTCGGCTTCTGGCTGTCAGGTCACGCGGCGGCGCTAGAGCGCGACGGTCAGCGCCTGCAGGAAGTCTTTGACCGCGTGAATCTCTGCCCGCTGGGAGCCTGCGCCTTGGCGGGCACGTCCCTGCCGACAAACCGAAGGCTAACGGCGCAGCTGCTGGGTTTTGACGGCTTAGTGGAGCATGCTCTCGACGCTGTGCAGAGCCGGGACTTCGTGCTGGAGACGTTGGCAGCGCTAGCGATCCTGGCGGCTGACCTGTCCCGCATCGCCGAGGAGATCGTGCTTTTCAGCACCTACGAGTACGGCCTGATCGAGCTGGATGACGCCTTCGCTTCCGGCAGCAGCATCATGCCTCAGAAGAAGAACCCGTGCATGGCCGAGCTGGCCCGCTCGCGCACAGGGCTCGTCTACGGCCGGCTGGTGCAGGCGCTGACAATGATGAAAGCTTTGCCCAGCGGGTATAACAGGGACATTCAGGAAGACAAGCCGCCACTGTGGGAGGCTTTGGACTCCCTGGAGGCGACGCTGCGAGTCATAGCAGGCATGATCGGCACGGCGCGACTGAAGCTCGATCGCATGGCCGAGCTGCCCAGCGCCAACTTCGCGACCGCCACAGAACTGGCTAACTGGCTGGTGCGCGAACACGGGCTGCCCTTTCGCACAGCTCACGAGATTGTAGGTGAGGTGGTGGGATCTCTAAGCCGTGAGGGCAAGAACTTCACAGACCTAGAGCGCACCCGCGAACTCCTGGCGCAGCACGACGTAGAGACAACGCGGGACATGCTGAGCGAGCTTTTGGACCCAGCCGCCTGCATGCGGCGCCATACGTCCGAGGGTGGCACGGCTCCGGAGCAGGTAGCTCGGCAGATTACCAGGCTGCGGTCGGGTATGGAGCAGCTTCGGAAGTGGGCAGCACAAAGGGCGCAGGCCATCGAGGACGCAAGGGAGCTCACGTCGCGCCTCGTACAGAGTGTGCTTGAGGGTACGCCTCTGGCTAACACCGGCTTGCCGGAGGTCTAGAAATGGCGCACGAGACCGCGGAAGTGGTGTGGAACGAGAGCATCACGCAGTGGCATTACTTGCTAGCGTTGAAAACCAAGCACGCGGCTGCTGCAGCTCAACCAGGGCAGTTCATCCACGTTCGCGTGGGTCCGACACACGATCCCCTGTTGCGCCGTCCGTTGAGTGTGCTGCGAACCGATCCAGGTACCGGCCAGCTTTGGGTTCTGGTGCGTGTGGTGGGTCGGGGCACGCGTCTGCTGGCTGAGATGGAGCCGGGAGCACGGCTTGACATCATGGGCCCCCTAGGCCGGGGCTGGCCAGAACCCCCACCGCAGGGCGACCTGATACTTGTCGCCGGGGGGGTGGGTGTCGCGCCTCTGATATTCTGGGCCGAAGTCCTGCAGAGCAGCTACCCAGCGTCCCACGTGCTGTCGATCTTTGGCGCAGCCCACGAAGGGGAACTAGCCTGCTGGCTGGAGTTGGCGGCGCGTTCAGACGAATTCTACGTCGCCACCGAGGACGGCAGCGCGGGCGAGAAGGGGCTGGCCGTAGACCTGCTGAGAGTTTATCTCGACCAGCGACGCGTCGGTGCTGTATACGCCTGCGGTCCACGAGGGATGCTGGCAGCCGCGGCGCGCCTGTGCGCCCGGGCCTCCGTGCCCTGCTACGTGGCCATGGAGCAGTGGATGGGCTGCGGTATCGGGGCCTGTCTGGGCTGCGTGGTGCCTGCGGCTGGCGGTGGCTACGTCCGCGTGTGCACTGACGGGCCGGTCTTCCGAGCTGATGAGCTTGACTGGGAGGTCTTGGTACAATGAGCGCTGAGCGGGTGGACCTGAGGGTGCAGGTGGGCCCTCTGGAGCTACCCTCGCCCCTCCTGGTGGCCTCGGGCACCTTTGGCTTCGGTCAGGAATACGCGCAATACGTTGACCTAGGCGCTCTGGGCGGAATAATGACCAAGGCGGTGACGATTGCTCCGCGCGAGGGCAACCCTGGGCCGCGGGTGTGGGAGACGAGTGCTGGAATGCTCAATTCCATCGGCCTGCAGAACCCGGGCCTTGATACGGTCATAGCCGAGAAGCTGCCCTTCCTGATAGAGCTTGGAGTGCCCATCATTGTCAACATCGCGGGGGAGACGATAGCTGAGTACGCGACCCTGGCGCAGCGGCTGGGTGAGGTTGAGGGCCTTGCCGCGCTGGAGGTGAACGTTTCCTGTCCGAACGTAGACCGGGGTGGCATGGAGTTTTGCCGTGAGATACCGGTGCTCCGTGAGCTGGTGGCGGCCGTTCGCGACGAGACGGAGCTACCGCTGATCGTGAAGCTGTCGCCAAATGTGGGCGATGTGGTGCCGACTGCCGAGGCCGCGCTCGAAGGTGGCGCGGAAGTCGTGTCGATGATCAATACGCTTGTGGGGATGGCCATAGACGCCGTGCGACGGCGGCCACGTCTGGCACACGTGACGGGGGGCCTGTCCGGCCCGGCTGTCAAGCCTATAGCCTTGGCAATGGTCTGGAGGGTGTGGCGGGCTCTTCAGTGTCCCGTCATCGGCATGGGTGGGATTTTCACGGGCGAAGACGCTGCTGAGTTCTTGCTCGCAGGAGCTTCTGCTGTGGCCGTAGGAACCGCCAGCTTCGTGGATCCCACCTCGGCCCAGCGAGTGAGGGAGGAACTGGTCGAGTTTTGCTGTGGGCAGGGGGTCGAAACTGTGCGCGAACTCACCGGCTCGCTGCGTGTCTAACTTGCCGGGATTCTATTCTATATAGAGTGAGCGGCGGAGCGTCTGGGGTACTGCCAAGAAGCTAGGTGCTGGGGGCACTGAGTAAGGTTCTCAGGGTCCTACACTCCACGCGGTCGCCGCCCGGAATTCGGAGATGCGCCCTTGAAGACTTTGCCCAAGCTTCCCTTGTCTACGGCTGATCATGGTCGCCTGATGGCCCTTGTGCAGCCGTTGGTTGACGCGGCGCGTGTGGAAATGCCCGACGGCACGCCCCTGTGGTGCCCAGATGCCGCCGGTCACTATCGGGGGGCGTGGCTGCGCGACTTCTGCTACCTGGTGGAGGGAGCGAGCGGCCTTGTTTCTGCCGGTGACGTGCTTAGGATCATCGATTTGTTCCTGCGGCACCAGGCCGAGGATGGCTCGGTCCCCACGCGCGTGATGGCCGACGGAGTCCCTGACTTCCGCGAGGGCCCGCGAGAGGACCCCATTGGCTCAGGGCCGCCGGTCGACAATCCTTCCTTCCTCGCCAAGCTACTATGCGCCTACGTCGATCTGAGCGGTGACTGGCAGGCTCTGGTGGATCGGCTCGACGCCGTGGCACAGGCGCTGGATTCCCTGCCCATTGACCGCCACGGTCTAGTTGTCATCGATCAGAATCTGCCGCGTTCGGGATACGGCTTTACCGACTGTGTCAGCAAGACGGGCAAGGAGTTGTTCAGCTCGCTGCTCCGGTGGGAAGCCCTGCGGCGCCTAGCCGAGACCTGCCGGCGTTGGGAACTCCACGACGACGCGCATTTCTGGTATGAACTTGCGGTTCCCGTGCATGGGGCGCTGAGCCAATTCTACGACCCCAAGCGCCATCTATTCATGGCGGCGAGCGGCGACTGCCGACAGGCAGACATCTGGGGTAGCGCCTATGCCTGCGTCATCGGCGCCGCCACGGGTGGACAAGTGTCCGAGGTGGCTGCCTGGCTGCGCGGCAACCTGGACGCTTGGCACTGGAAAGGCCATGTGAGACACCTGCCGGCCGGAGAATACTGGGAGAGATTTTTGAGACCCGTGCAGCCCGATCACTACCAAAACGGTGGCTACTGGGCTGTGCCCACGGGCTGGGTTGCGCAGGTGATAGCCGTGGAAGACACGAGCTTGGCCCGCCGTGTGGTTCTTGAGGCCCTGGAGGAATTCGAGCAGTATGGTGTCATGGAATGGATTCATCCTGAACACGGACGCCACACGCCCGGGTATCTGGCAAGCGTCTGCAACGTTTTGGGGGCTGTGATACCTTCGCGCCGTGTCGCGGCGGGATATGGATAGGTCGAAGGAGAGCCGGAGGTGTATCTTGTCTTGCGCGAGCGTGAGCCCTACACGACCCTGGATGGAAGCCTGGTCTGGGAGTTGATTCGCCCGGAGGATGGCAGCTCTCGGGTGAGCGTGGCGCGTGCCTTCATCGCTGAGGGACAGAGGACATATCCTCATATGCACCGCACAAGCGAGGAGGTGTACTACATACTGCGCGGGCAGGGCGTAGTAGTTGTGGGCGGACAGGAGCATCCTGTGGCGCCCGGTGACGCCGTTCTGATACCAGCAGGAGCGGAACACTTCGCCTTTGGTGTCGGCGGGCCGCTGGAGTTGCTCGCTATCTGCGCTCCCCCCTACCGGCACGATGATACGGACTTGACCGAGGCCTTAGCGTGAGAAAGCAGGATCTTCCTTCTAGTATCCGTCGGCGGGTGGAAGCGGCTGAGCGTCAGCTGCAGTGCCCGATCCTATTACGCGGAGCGCGTTGGCCAGATCCGACGCTCCGCGGCCACATCCTCCGGTCGCAAGGAGTCGTTGTGATAGAATATCGCGACGACGTGGCAGGTTACTTTTGGCACTACGACATCATCAGTGAGTTGCTGGACCATGTGGAAGAAGGTCACTTGGTGGTTTCCCTGCGAGACGGGGGAGGCAAGAGCAAGAGCATTGAGGAGGTCCCGCATCTTGGTCCCGATTGCTGACGAATCCGGCTGTCGCGCCCTCACGGCTGGGGTCTTTGTCGCCCTCGGCCTATCGCTGACGCTCGCAGGCGTCGGCTGTAGTGGGGGCAGAGCGATAGCACGTGTCAACGGCAAACCCGTCACTGAGACGCAGTGGATGGAGGCAATGATTCGGGAATATGGGCCGAGCGAGCTTTTGGGCCTGATCGACGAGGTCATCATTCGACAGGAAGCTACGCGACTGGGCATCAAGGCCGACGAGCAGGACGTGAGGGCGAAGATCGACGAGCTTGCTTCCCTGGCCGGCTCTCGCGACGAACTCGGCAAGCGCCTTGAGCAGCTTCACATGACAATGGATGATCTCGGGAAGCGGGCTGAGGTGTTGGTGCTGCTGGATAAGCTGGTGCGCAGCCGGATCAAGGTGGACGATGCCCAAATCGTGGCCTACTATCGCCAGCACGCGAGGGAATTCACTCACGAGCCGAGGGTCCGCGCGCGTATCATGCTCTTTGCGAGCAAGGAAAACGCAGAGGCGGTAGCCGAGGCCTTGAAGGCCGGCGGCGACTTCGCGGGATTGGCCAAGGAGCTCTCCGAGGACCCAGGCACCAAGAGCGACGGCGGCGACACGGGCTGGGTCGAGGAACACGACTATGCTCCGGCGATAAGCAAAGTTCTCTTTGCCCTCAAGCCGGGCCAGACCAGCCTGCCCTTCCAGGGGCCTGACGGCTGGTACATCGTGCGCGTGGAGGCGACACGCCCCGCGGGCCTTGTGCCTCTGGCCGAGGTCCGCGAGCAGATCGAGAGGCGCCTGATACAGGAGCGGATGATGTCCGAGCGCGCTCACTGGCTGATCGAGCAGCGCAGAAAGGCCGTCTTGGTCATCAAGGATCGGCGGCTAGCGGAGGGCGTGCGTGACCTTTTGACGAAGGCGCCGCCCCCTAACCCAGTGCCAGGTCTCATGATGCCCGACAGCTTGTTCATGGATGCCTTGCAGGCCGGCTTGAGGGGGAAGCCGCTATCCCTAGAGGCACTGTAGATAGCCGCTCTCGTCGGGTGGCTGATGCGAAGATGACTGGCTATTGTCTCAGGATCCTCGCCTTTGATTCCCTCACCGATGTTGACGTTCGGGCTGAGCTGGCACGGCTGGGCGTGGACGCAGCCGATATTGGGCAAGTGCAACGTGGGGTCACTTGGCGCGTGCTCTGCGTTGAAGACGTGGCTGATGCTGAGGCGGCAGTCCTAGCTGTGGCGAGCGCGGCCGCCGGGAGCCGGTTCGTGCGCGCGGCAGAAGCTGCCAAGCCAGGGGGCTCTCGGCGGCCCGCATTGCTGGCCGGCACGTCGGCTCAGTACGACCTGCTCGTGGCTCGACTGAAAGAGCATAGCGCGGAGGCAGCGGTGCTTGCAGACCACATCGACAGAACCCTGCGGGCCTTCGAGGGCGTGGCCTCAGTCCCTTGGGTCTGCCGCAGCAAGCGCATCGCGATCGACAGTCACACGGTGATCATGGGCATTGTCAATCTCACTGAGGACTCCTTTTCGGGCGACGGGCTGGGCGGTCAGGTCGATGCAGCGGTGCAGCGCGGCCTGGAGTTTCTTAAGGCGGGCGCTGAGATTCTGGACCTGGGGGCCGAATCGACGCGTCCTGGCAGCCTGCCCGTACCCGCCGACCAGGAGATTGCTCGCCTTGCGCCGGTAGTCCGAGAGCTGGTCGCCGCAACAGATGTCCCTATCTCTGTGGACACACAGAAGCCTGAGGTGGCACGTGTGGCGTTGGAGCTGGGCGCGTCGATTGTCAACGACATAAGCGGCCTACGCTCGCCGGGCATGATCGAGACTGTGGCCGAGTATGGCGCGGGTGCGGTCATCATGCATATGCTGGGCGAGCCGAGGACTATGCAGGTAGCGCCCCACTATGATAACCTAATGGGTAAGGTCTTTTCCTTTCTAACTGAGCGCTTGGAGGCAGCCGTTGAGGCAGGAATAGAGGAGGAGGCCTTGGCCGTCGACCCCGGCTTTGGGTTTGGCAAGACCGTCAACCATAACCTCGAAATACTGCGACGCCTCCGGGAGCTGCACTCTTTGGGACGGCCGGTGGTCCTGGGTACCTCGCGCAAGTCCACTATCGGCAAGGTGCTCGGCCGTCCGCCAGAGGAGCGGCTGATGGGCACAGCGGCCACTTGCGCCCTGGGGATAGCGAACGGAGCTCATGTTCTGAGGGTACACGACGTCCCTGAGATGGTTCAGGTGGCAGCGATGACCGACGCCGTGCTCAGGGGCTGGGACCAAGAATGAGGCTTACTGAGGAGCAACGCAAGCGCAGCCTGCGTGTGGCTGCTCTGACGCGTCGAGACCGACTGACTCAGAGAGAGCTTGAGGAGAAGAGTGCTGAAATAGCGCGCCGGGTGATGGGCCTGCGGGAGTGGCGCGAGGCCACGACGGTGTTGGGTTACTATGCTTTTGACAGCGAAGTGCGAACCAAGGAGCTGCTGGAGCGAGCGTTGGCAGAGGGCAGACGCGTAGCGTTGCCACGTACGAACAAGGCGGAGGGTGTCCTGGAGCTGTACTTCGTCCCGTGTCTGGACGGCTACTGGCTGGCCCCGGGCGCGTGGCAGATCCAGGAACCTGTTCCGGGACGATGCGAACGCGCGATGCCGGACCAAGTGGACCTCATCCTTGTGCCCGGTGTGGCCTTCGACGCATCGGGCGGGCGCCTGGGCTATGGCGGCGGTTACTATGACCGTCTACTTCACTCCCTGAGACCTGACCAACAGCAGAGGGTCATTGGCCTGGCCTTTGAGGATCAGATGGTTGACGACGTGCCACTAAGCTTCTTCGACTTCCGTGTTCCGATTATAGTCACCAATAGGCGCTTAATCGTAAACTTTCGGTGAGGCTACGGGCCGGCCGGATGTAGGCCTGAGTGCTCGGCATGGGCAAGCCGCGCAGACCGCTGGACGAGGCTACAAGGAGTGAGGGCGAGAATATGGTCCATGTCTCCGCTCCTGGCCGGGGCGGGATAATTGGCAATCCCTCGGATATCTACGGCGGTAGTGTCGTGTCCTGTACCATACCTGAGCGGGCCGAGGTGGTGGTGTGCTCCAGCCCGAAGCTCATTTTCGACGTCTACGGTCAATACCAGGTGGTCGAGGACGAGGGCGGCCTCGCCTTCGACGACGACTTGCACTTCCTTAACGTAGCGAAGGCCGTATGGCGCTACCTGTGCAAATCGTCCCTTGCTAAGGAAGGGAGAATAGACCCGAAGGCCACCTTTATACTTCGGGCCGAAAGCAGCATTCCGCTTAAGGCGGGTTGCGCCGGCTCCACGGCAGTGCTCATGTGCTGTCTGGCAGGGCTACTGGAGCACTTCGGTGTGCAGGTGGGAGTGTATGAACTAGCC
>JAKORR010000971.1 GCA_029777735.1 Armatimonadota bacterium
CCTTCGAGCGCCACATCTTGGGCGGTGAGACGCTGGTGGAAGTGAACCCGGTCTTCGAGCAAGTCGCGCGGGCCGGGGGCTTCCACTCGGACAACCTGATGCGTAGAGTGGCTGAGCGGGGTACCGTTAGGGGGATGGAGGAGGTCCCAGAGAACATCCAAGAGCTTTTCGTTACGGCGCATGAGATCGCACCTGCTCAGCATGTGCGTGTTCAGGCTGCCTTTCAAGAGTGCACCGACAACGCGGTGTCCAAGACGATCAACTTCCCCAACGATGCGACGCAGGAGGACATTGCAGAGGCTTACTGGCTCGCTTGGGAGTTGGGCTGCAAGGGTATCACGGTCTATCGTGACGGCTGTCGGGAGGAGCAGGTGCTCACGACGGGGAAGACAGAGCACGCGAGGACAGTGGGACGTGGCATCGAGCCGCGGCCGCGCCCGGACGTGGTCCGCGGCGAGACGAGGGTCATGGTCACCGGCTGCGGCAAGCTATACATCACAATCAACTCCGACGAGTCTGGGCCCTTCGAGGTCTTCGGCAACATGGGCAAGGCAGGGGGGTGCGCAGCCTCGCAGACAGAAGGGCTCGCGAGGATGATCTCGCTCGCCCTGCGCTCAGGGATCCCAGCTGAACACGTGGTGAGGCAACTCAAGGGCATTTCCTGCCACCGCCCGGCCTGGAAACCTGGTGGAGGCAAGATTCTTTCTTGCGCTGATGCCTTCTCGAAGGCCTTGGAGCAGTGCCTCCAGGAGGCTGGCGGACAGTTGAGGATGGACCTCGAGGATGACGTGAAGGACCAGGGAGCTGGCACCTGCCCCGATTGCGGCGGCACAATGTACTGGGAGGAAGGCTGCATGATCTGCCGCGACTGCGGTTTTTCGCGGTGTGACTGACGCCAAGGCACCCCAATAGCTTTGTGGGATGGTTGGTGGCGGCTGCAAGGGTAGGATGTCGGGCTGGGGGATTCCGGGCGCGGCGATTGGTGGGCGTTTCACATGAGAAGATATGTAGTGACGGGTGGTTGTGGCTTCATCGGGTGCAATCTGGTTCGTTTGCTGCTGGCAGAGGAGCCGGAATGCCGGGTGAGAGTCTATGACGCCCTGACCTATGCCGGGGACCTGCGCAACCTGGCCGACGTGGTGGAGGACGTACGGCTCGAAGTCGTGCAGGGCGATGTCAACGACCCGCAGGCGCTGGCCCAGACGCTATACGGGGCGGATGCGGTATATCACCTGGCCGCTGAAAGCCACAATGACCGCGCCGTGCTGGACCCGTGGACTACATGGCACACCAACGCCGACGGCGCCCTTCGAGTGTTGCTGGCTGCGCGCGATGCAGACGTCGAGCGGGTACTTTACGTCTCGACAGACGAAGTCTATGGCGAGTCAGTTGACGAAAGAGCCTTCAAGGAAAGCGATCCGCTCAATCCGCGCGGTCCGTACCCGGCGAGCAAGGCGGCCGCCGACCGCCTTGCCTATGCCTTGCACGTAGCCTATGGCTTGCCGGTCATTATCGCTCGCCCCACGAACAACTACGGGCCCTATCAGTTCCCTGAGAAGCTCATACCGGTGATGGTCCACCGAGCTTTGCACGACCAGCCTCTTCCGCTGTATGGACGGGGGCAGCAAGTCCGTGACTTTTTGCACGTCGAAGATTGCTGTCGCGGGTTGAGGCTGCTGATGGAGAAGGGCAAGGTGGGTGAGGCGTACAATCTCCCTGGCGAGAACGAACACCAGAACATCGAAGTGGCGCGCGCTGTGCTCGAGGAGCTGGGCAAACCGGAATCGCTGATTCGCTTTGTGCAGGACCGGCCGGGGCATGACACGCGCTATCTGGTGGATGGAGCAAGAATCCACGCCTTAGGCTGGCTGGCCACTGTGCCTTGGGAGGAAGGCCTGCGCACCACGATCCGCTGGTACTGCGACAACCGTGATTGGCTCGACTACATGGTGCAGAAGGGAAAGGACTTCGCGGATCGCTGGTACGCAGACCGACAGTAGAGACGCGCGCCGTCCGAGCGCTAACTTATTACAAGGGACGACAAGTCGGCTCTGGGCTTGGGCCATTGCGGGTCCATCTCGTGCAGGGTAGCTGCTACGATTTGCGCGACGACTAGATTGCGGTACCACTTGCGGTTGGCGGGTATGATGTGCCAGGGAGCCAAGTCGGTGCTGCACGCCGCAATCGCATCTTCATAGGCCCGCATATAGTCGTTCCACCGGGCACGGTCATCCAAGTCGCCTGGGCGGAATTTCCACTGCTTGGTGGGGTCTCGAAGGCGTGCTTCGAGTCTCTGCTTCTGTTCGTCTGCAGAGATATGCAGGAAGAGCTTTACCACACGCGTTCCGTTCGCCACCAGATGCTGCTCAAAGTAGTTGATCTGATCGTAGCGGCGGCGGCACTCCTTCTCGGACAATAGACCACGAACGCGCACCGCGACAACGTCCTCGTAGTGCGAACGGTTGAAGACCGCGATCTCGCCCTTGCCTGGTGTCCTGCGGTGGATACGCCAGAGGAAGTCGTGGGATAGCTCCTCCGGCGTGGGCACCTTGAAACTGACAACATAGCAGGACTGAGGGTTTAGCCCCGACATAACATGGCGTACGGTACCATCCTTGCCGCTGGCATCCATGCCCTGCAGCACGATCAGAAGCGCCTGCTTGCCTTCTGCGTATAGGCGCTCCTGGAGCTCGCGCATGGTCTCGAGGTCGGCAGCAAGCCTATCGACCACCGCGGTGTCCCGCTTGTGGTAACCGCTGCAGAACCCGGGGTCGTAGTCGTTAAGGCTGATCCGGGCTCCTGGCTTGACTAGCGTGTCTTGGCCCACTTTGCGCCCTCCGATAGGGGCCCCTGGCATAGCAAGACTCCGCCAAGAACCGTCGGGCCGGTCACGGCTCCGGGCAGCCATCGGCGGCGCCTGCGCTAGCCCTGAGCTTATATGCTTAACGGCGCGGGGCCTGAAGAGCCCGCTCGCTGGGCCAGCTCTGCCGCCGTCCGGCGAACGTCAATCAGCAGGAGACCCAGGGTCGCAGTCCCCGAGGCTAGACAAGCAAGAACCTGGCCCTCACCGGCCCTCGATACAATCACGTAGCCCACCGAGCCATGGGCGTAGATCTCCTTGAGCTCTCCCTGTCCGAACTCCTTGGCGCTGCGATTCGACCTCGTGAGGAGGTCGGCCGCCAGTGCTGCCAACATATCGGTGTTGAGATCTGGCACCGCATCCGCGGCTATCGGAAAGCCGTCGTCGGTCACCAGCACGGCGGCCGTGACGTCAGGATTGGCGGCCCGCAATTCTCGCAACGCATTAGTCATTGTGGAAGAATCGGCCATAGGGTATCTCCCTCCGTACCAGTCTTGAGATGTCAGTCCTCGATAAGTGGTAGCTTCACGAGTTCGCCGCCGCGCTCGGCGGAAAGATCCATAGCCAGGCACAGCTCGTGGGTGCGCACAGCGTCCTCGATGTTGACATAGGACTCGCGGTCACTAAGCACACAGTCGACGAAATGGTCGATCTCGCCCTCAAAGGGGTGGTGTTCGACGTCACCGCTGTCCGGAAGGACCGATGGGACAGTCACCCAGCTCGTCTGCCCGGGAAACAGCTCTGGGGCCCAAAGGCGATTGTCACGGATGCTGCCCTGGTCCCCGAGCAGGTCTACATTGAACGCATAGGGTAGGACGCAGTCAAGCGACGACGACAGCTTACCGATGACACCGCTGTCGAACTTGACGATCGCCACCTCGGTGGGGGGGTACTCATAGCGCTTGTCCCAGCCACCGGCGAAGGCCGCAACCTCTGTAGCCTCGCTGCCGACGAGCCAACGTAACGAGTCCACCGCGTGACAGCCAGCGAAAAGGAAGCTGCTGCCGCCCGCGCGCTTCGTCCTCGCCCATTCCCATCCTGAGTACCAGTCTGACACTCCGTGCCAGTAGTCACACTCGGCATAGTAGAGCTGTCCCAGAGCACCCTGGTCGAGCAGGCGCCGCGTGGTAAGCAGCGACGGGTTCCAGCGTAGCACGAAGCTAACCACAGTCTTCACCCTCGCCTCACGCACGGCGTCACGCAAGGCCTTCAGCCCTGACAGGTCGAGGGCGATGGCTTTCTCCATGATGAAGTGTTTGCCGGCCTGCGCAGCCTTTACGCCTTCCTCCACGTGCAGGTCGGTGGGCGTACAGATGCTGAGCACGTCCACGCGTGGGTCGGCCAGAAGCTCGTCGTAGCTCGTGTAGATGGCCAGGCTGTCCGGATCGAGGCCAGCTTCCAGGGCCCTTGCCCGACAGCTTGCCTCTCGCCGACTACAGATAGCTACCACTTCGCAGTAGGGATTGCGAGCATAGGCCTTCAGGTGTTCGCCCGACACCCATCCTGCTCCGTGAATGGCTGCACCTAGCTTACGATCGCTCATGCTGTCACCTCCAGACTTCGGTCCAAGCCGGTGAAGGGCTTGCGGTAGTCGGCTGCTGTGGCAATGAGGTTGGCCTGCCGTCCTGTCGAAGAACTGAGGCACCCCTACCACCAAAGAAAACTTCGCCGCGCTAGGCGGCAGTCCTCCCGACCACCTGCCCCCGTTTTATAGACCAGTGAGAGTGAGAGGGTTACAGCCTCCCTGCTGCTGTGTGGGCAGAGGGAGGGCGTAGCCCGACCGGAGCCCACACAGCGTCCGCTCTTCTCTTCCCCCTGCCTGGACCGCTCCGCGAACTCCGCCGGCGTCAGATAACCCAGCGAGCTGTGCGGCCGCTCGGTATTGTACTCCTCCCTCCACGCCTCGATCACC
>JAKORR010000972.1 GCA_029777735.1 Armatimonadota bacterium
CAGAGGGCCAAGGCAGCTGGTGGCTGTCGCTGCCCGGCAGGAACAGGTGCACGCAGGTGGCTGGTTTTCCCATTGAAGTAGGCCGATATTCTGCTCCGGAGCCCAGCTGGACGTCGGTTGCCCTGTGATTATTCTTGCCCTAGGCCCTCACGACGGTTTCCTGGCGGCGAAAGATTCATCCTGCGGAAACCGAACATTCCCGTGACTGGGCGCTGCGTTGCCTCACTGCGCCGCCCGGTGTATCCTGGCTGGGCAGTTTGCCCGCCAGCCGACAGCGGGTCTCTGATTGGGCGCCGCCGAGCGCCGCCCGGCCCGCAGACAGGAACAGCCCCGCCAGACGGGGTAGTGAGGAGTGTCGTGTCGATTGTTGCCGAAACGCTTGTCGCCATCGCTCAAGACCGTCCTGGAGGCCTTCCGCCGCGGCGAGTTTGTGGCCTTGCTGGACAAGCCCGACCGCGAGGCCGAGGCTGACCTGCTACTGGCCGCGGAGCACGCCACGGGAGAGCGCATCAACGAGATGATCAGCTTGGCACGGGGACTGCTGACCGTGGTCGTTACTCGTCAGCGCCTGCGAGAGCTGCGCATACCGTTGCTCGAACCAGAGTTCGCCATGCCCAACGCGCCGGTTTTCGCCATGCCTGTGGACTACCGCCATGGGACAACCACGGGAGCCTCGGCCTTTGACCGCGCCGTGACAATCCGCGCTCTGGCGGACCCGAAGGCGCGGCCCGAGGACTTCGGTCGCCCGGGCCACGTTTTCCCACTGGCTATGGCTGAGGGGGGGCTGGCTGAGAGGCAGGGCCATACCGAGGGCGCGGCCGCTCTGGCGGAGTTGGCGGGCACGGTCCCTGTGGTGGCGATGTGCGAGATTCTGGACCCCGAGGGCCACATGGCCCGGGGCCGCAAGCTGCGCCAGTGGCTCAGGGACAACTCGATCGCCAGCACCACTGTATCCCAGCTCCTGCGGGCTCTGGGCCTGGAGTAGAGCGCTGGTACCCGATACTTGGCTTTCGCACTGAGGGCCGCGTCGACGCCACGGCGTGGCGTCCATCTCTCTTGCGTGGTGAGCTTCCTTGGGCGAGGGTGAGACTCCAGGGCAGCCTAGACAAGACTGGTCGCCCGACTACGTCCACAAGTGCGCAGTCTGCGGATCCACACAGGACGTTATTCCTGTCACCGAGTGGAACCGAGGCTTGTGTCACCACTGCCTGCCGCGATGCCTCGAACACCGCGTCTTCAACGAGATCCGGCGGCGGCAGATGATCGGCCCGCGTGAGCGCGTGGGCGTGGCAGTGTCGGGCGGCAAGGATAGTTCTTCACTACTGGCCATTTTGGCCGTTCTGCGCCGTCAGAAACCCTTCACGCTTGTAGCCATCCACATTGACACGGGCATTGGTGAGTACTCTGCGTGGTCACGCGCCGCCGTTGAGGAGCTGTGCCGGCGCTATGCGGTGCGACTGGTGGTTGAGAACACGGCTGACTACGGTGTCAGCCCGCGGACCCTAGGGCCCTGGCCAGCGTGTGCGGTCTGTGGGTCCATCCGGCGCGCCCTACTACCGCGCGTGGCGCGTCGCGAGAACCTGGAGGTGCTGGCCACTGGCCACGCCCTGGAGGACATGCTTCAAACTCTGCTCAAGCAAGTGTTGTCTGGGCGCAGCTTCTGCCCAAAGCCCGTGCTGCCGGCCACGCCCTATGATCCCAAGAAGATCAAGCCGCTCTACCTCGTGCCCGAGAAGCTAACGGCAGCCTATGCCCGGATGAAACGGCTTGAGCACGTGGAGGAACTCTGCCCCTACTTCCTGCCCGAGACGCATCGTTTCAAGGAAGTCTTCGAACATTTGGAGCGGTTGGCACCCATGTCCAAGGTGCAGGTATTGACCAACTTGGGCCGACTGATGAAGCCTCCGCCTGTCTCCGAGCGTCTCTTCGTGTGCGAGGACTGCGGCGAGGCTTCGCAACGCGAGCTCTGTCCCCTGTGCATGATCCGCCGTCTACAGCATGGGCAGCCGGTTCCCTTCCTCAAGACACAACCCGGCGACGCTGTTGGCAGGCCCTTCGAGGGCACCAAGGAAGAGCAGGATCCTGAGAACCTGGGCGATGCGTCCGAGTAGCACTCCCTCTCGGCCGCGCAAGATAAGTTGGGAGGGCTTGTGGCTTGGCATACTATGCAGACAACCGCCGGCGTGCCCGACCGGGGCAGGGGTTGCTGTGCTGGCTTGGCTGGCGTCCGCTCCTGGTTGTGTCGGTGGCCTTCATCATCGGCACGGCCCTGGCAGATCTCCTGCCACACAGGCCCTTCGTGGCTCTAGTTCTCGCAGGGCTGGCGCTGCTGGCTGGGCTAGGCGCCTGGTTTGCGCGAGGTTTTCCCGCTGACTTCTGTCTCATCCTGACGGCTGCGGCTACGGGAGCCGCCTGGTATACCGCACGCCTCTGCCCCGGTCCCGAGGACATCAGTCGTCACGCTCCGGTCAAGCCCGACTTCATCATCGCGCGCGTTGTCCGTAGCTCCCACAGCGGCCGGACGACGGTGTGCAGGGCGCAGGAGATGAGCCTCGCCGGGTCCGCCCGCCCCTTGACCGTGGGCGGTTTGCTCGCGCTCCAATCGAGAGGCGCGGGACGCTTCCTGGTTGGAGACACCGTGCGGGTTGACCGCCCGGTCCTGCGCCCTTGGCGTGAAAGAAGCAACCCCAACCAGTACTCCCCCGCAGACAACTGGCAACGGCGGCGGGTGTGGTGCTACGCGCGAGGTGATTCCGTGCAGGTTCTCGACCACGGACGACGCCTCGCGCCTGCCGATTGGGCCGCCGACATCCGCAGCGCGCTGGACAAGAGATTGCGGCTGACGATGCCGGGGGAAGACTCCGCTACGTACGCGAACTTACTGGCCGCCATGGTCTATGGCTCAGCCCTCACGGATCTGCCCCCTGACCTGACCGAGTTGTACCGCCGCACAGGCACGATTCACGTGTTAGTTGTCTCTGGCTCGCAGGTATCACTGCTGGTGCTGGTACTGCTCGCACTCACGGGCGGTCGGCGACGGGCCGTGGGCCTGGTCCAAGTGCTGATCATTGTGCCTGTGGCTCTGCTCTACGCCGTGTTGTGTGGCAGCGAGCCATCGATACTTCGGGCCACGGCCCTGGCTGTAGTGTCAATCGGCGCACTATACTCCGCCCGGCCCTATGACCTCGCGACGGCCCTGGCCTTCGTGGCAGCCGTGCTCGTCTTCGCCGAGCCTGCCGACCTGTTCGCACCGGGCTTTCAGCTGACTTTCACGGCCTTCGTTGGTGCAATAGCTGGCGCCCGTCTATGCTACTGGGGCGCCCGGCAGGCTGAGCCTACCATGCTCCTCAAGCTCGCGCATGGCGTGACCTACGTCATCGCTGGCAGCGTTGGCGCTTGGGCCATGACGATGCCGGTCCTGGCGTATCACTTCGGAGGCGCGGCTGTCGTAGGGAACCTGGCGAATGTGGCCGTCGTGCCTTTGGCGGCCCTGTGCCTTATCTTCGGTCTGCCCGCGGCCCTTCTGGCCCTGTTCCACTCGCTGCTGGCGACCGGGCCGCTGTGGTTCTGTCGGCTGGCGCTCGATGCCTCTGCTCAGGTGAACCGCTGGTGCGCTGATCTGCCGCTGGCCTACGTCGAGTCGCTCCGCGCAGGGTGGGTACTGGTGTCTGCCTGGTACCTGGCTGTGGTGGCCGCCTATTTACTCGTCCGGCGGAGCGGCTCCGTCGGGCGTGGGGCCGGGTTGGCCGGCGGGTTAGCGTCGGTCGCCCTCCTGCTGGCACTCATGGCGACTGCGCCCCGGCAAACCGCCACGTCGGTGACCTGGCTTGATGTTGGCGAGGGACTGGCGACAGTCATAGAAACGCCTGGGCGCCAGTTCATCCTCTTCGACGCCGGCAGTCGTGACCCGGACTTGCGCGGTGCGCAGGCGGCCCGCGAGGTGATCCTGCCCTATCTACGCTCCCGTGGGTGCCATCGAGTGTCGGCCCTAGTTATCACCCATGCTGATGTGGATCACTTCAACGCGGCTCGTACCGTGGCCGAGCGACTGCCGGTGGGCTGCCTGATCCTACCGCCGCGGGGCGAGGGCAGGGAGTATGAAGACCTCGTGAAGAGCCTGCGCGGCGCCGGGGCCACCCTCGCCACGGCCCGAGCCCGGGCCTCGTTGGACCTGGGAAGCAATACGGTCTTGCGCTTTCTTCACCCGCCTGCCTACGTATGGGACAGCGAAGCCAGCGACAACGACAACTGCCTGGTGGCCATACTCGAGGCCTCGGGCCGCCGAGTGCTGCTGACTAGCGACCTGGAAGTTCACGGCCAGCGGGAACTCCTGGCCGCGGCCGGGCCTGGGGCGCTGCGAGCTGATGTGCTTCAAGTGCCCCACCACGGTCGCAAGAGTGCTTTCCTAGAGAGCTTTCTGGACGCGGTTGCTCCCGTCTTGGCAGTGATTCCGTGCGGTCCAGAATACCTCGGCGGGGCAGTTGACGTTCGCTTTGCCGAGCGGCTAGGCGCACAGCGAGCCACAGTGCTTCTCACCAGCCGCGCAGGCGCCGTAACGGTGCACTTGGAGCCAGCTCGGATACGCTGGCGTTGCTACCTGCCATGTGGCGAATCACAGGCGCTCGCGCCGTCGAAGAATCGCCAGATACAATAGCTCTAGAAAGGCTTCGGGGTCTTCGGGCGTAGTGGCCGGGATCGTGCCGAGCCGCGCTCGAATGCTACCCGCCAGGCGCTGAGCCAGCCGTGTCCTCACCGCAGCGTCAACTTCGCCGCGGCGATCAATGAAGTGCTCCACGGCGTCGCACTCTTGCTGAGTGATACGTGGCACCAGGGGCAGGAGCAACTGGACTTGCTGCTCGGTGGCGCCGGCCACCGGTGGCAGTTCCACTGGCACCTCCTCCACATACTCGTGCACGACCACGGTGCCGGCGACGAAATCGCCCAGTCGCTTGCCTTGGCGGCTCAGGAGGATTGAGAGGATTCCGGCGCCGTAGTATCCTGGCAGGAAGTCGATGGGGCGCAGCAGGTTGCGCAACAGTGATTCGGTGAGCGTAATGGGCGTGCCGTTATCGCGGATGACACGGAGGCTCGCACTTCGCTTGCCAGGTGTCTGGCCATTCCACAGCATCTCGAAGAGGATGTAGTA